>CAZHXE010000014.1:0-16233 GCA_964536005.1 uncultured Candidatus Saccharibacteria bacterium | reverse complement strand
ATTTAAGATGACCGACGAATTTTACGCCATGGTACATGAACTAGGTGGAACTGCTGCCGGTGAGCACAACGACAGTTTGATGCGCGCGCCGTATCGCCCACTAATGTTTGGCCCGGAAATGGAAGCGCTCTTTAACCAGACCAAAGCCATTTTTGACCCTGAGAACATCTTTAATCCACATAAAAAAGTTGGCGTTGACTTCAACTACATCAAAGAGCATTTGCGACACGAATACAGCATCAAGAGTCTAGCGCACTTAGAGCGGCACGAAGCTCAAAAAACAATCGATCGCTAACGAGAGGCCCGGCACGAATTTAGCCAAAAGCTGCATGTGTAGTCTATAATCGGTTACGAGTATTTTATGCATTATTCCGCGCGCCTTTACTACGTAAATATCATCACTTTGCTGCGCTTTGGCTTTGCTGCATTATTTTTGTGGTACGCTCGGCAAGACATGTGGGCGGTTGTGTTGGGTCTTGCGATTGTTGCATTCAGCACAGACTGGATAGATGGTTATTTGGCACGGAAGTGGGAGGTGGTCAGCGCTTTCGGAAAATTCGCCGATCCTCTGGCCGACAAAGTGGTTACGTCATCCCTCTTGTGGCTCGTGGCCGCCTATAACGACTGGTCGCCGCTGTACGTTGTGCCGGTTTTGATCATCAGCGCTTACGACGTGACCATGACCGCTGTGCGCTTGCGGGGCAACCAGCAAAAAGACGCGCCAAAAGTTGTGACTTCTAACCAAGCCAAGATCAAGACGGCGACACAAATGGTAGCTCTGGGCCTGTTGCTCGGTGGTATTGTGCTTGACCAAAATGGGCATAGCTGGCTGCTTGATTACCTGTCTTTGCCAGCGCTTGGAGCAGCAACAGCTATGACAATTAAATCGGGCTATGTGTATTACAAGGCGCTAACCAGTGGCAGAGCTTAAAACCCAAGTTTGTGTGGCGTCGTCGGTTATCGATGTTGATTTTGAGCAATGGAAGCAGCGGGGGATTGAGTGTGTGCTGTTTGATATTGAGGGCACGCTTACCGCATGGGGTGCCCAAGCGCTTAGCGACGACGTGGTTGGGCACATAAAGCACGCCCGGCTGCCTAAGATTGGCATAATCACGAATATCAACCGGTCGCATTTAGCGCGTGTGCAGGCGATTGCCGCTCAGTTAGGTGCGCGCGACTGGCAGTTGCCGCTTTCCAAAAAAGACCGCAAGCCCAGCCCAAACATGATTTTAAAGAGCCTTGAACAGCTCAAAGCAACGCCTGAAAAAACCATCATGATCGGCGATAAGTTGCTTGATGTAGTTGCCGCGCGGCGGGCAGGTGTGCAGGCTGTGATTTGGGTCAATAAGTATGGCGAGGGCGACCATTGGTTTGATGCGTTGGTGTACCGGCGGGTAGAGCAGTTGCTGAAGCGGCGGGTGAGCCGTAGTTAATCGTCAAATACAGAGTCGTTAAAGGTGCCGACGATTCCAAGCCTGTTGCGCAGTAAGGTACTGTCTGGATCATCAGACTCAATTCCAAGTTCCGCCATTGCTCGCCAGGGGCAAATAGTGGTTTCTAGCAGGGCGGCTCCCCCAGCCTTAATGATTATCAGAAACATGTTGTTGCAGAGTTCGCGGTGGTGCTCGCTGCCACGTAAGCCGTTAAACGTGCAGGCTTCGCTAAAACAAGGCGGGGTAATTTCTGTCATAAAATGCAGCATAGGTCATTTGTGGTGATTTGACGAGCAGAAGCAAACCAAAACCTGCGTGCAACAGATTGACAAATGTTGTTTTTTAGGCATAATTGTAAAAGTAATTTCTCGCATTATGTATGCGGGCCATTAGCTCAGCTGGTTAGAGCACGGGCCTCTTAAGCCCGGTGTCCTGGGTTCGAGCCCCAGATGGCCCTCCAAGAAAAATCCACCCCGTGCGGGTGGTTTTTTCTTGGATGATTCCGTGTCGGCTCGAACCCAGCTTTTTGCGAAGCAAAAATGGGTTCGGTGAAGCGCAAAAAGGAAGCGAAAGCTTGCTTTCGACCCATTTTGCGCGGAAGAGCGCAGCGACCCCAGATGGCCCCCTCGATATTACCCAAACCAAACCCATCTGCTATACTTCCCCCATGAGCAAAAACATCCCAATCTACGAAACCGCCAATTTTGAAATTCAAGCCGCAGCCCGACCCTTCATCGACCGAAGCGAGGGCGGCCACATTTACATTTTCCCCAAGGTGCCTGTGCGTGACCGCACGCAGCTTTCGCCGGCACTCGCCATTGAGTACACTAAACTTTCTATGGTTGTGGGTGAGGCACTGAAGTCTGCAATGGCGCGTCGCGGAGTTGATATCGGTATCATCAACTATCAAGACATGGGCAATTGGGGCGTGTTTAAGCCCGAGGGGCCAACTCTGCATCTGCAAATTTACGGCCGAGCTACCACTGCAACTATCCAAAAGTATGGCGATGCAGTTCAGCTACCCCACCGCGAGACAGGCTTCTATGACAACTTTAAGCCCCTTGACGACGAAGACATCAAAGAAATTAGAGCCGATATGGAAAAGTTGCTTCAGACGGAAAAATACAGTTCTGTCTGGAGTGAATAGCCATCTTCGCACGGCTGGATATTGTCCAATCCGCTGAAAATGACATCCTGTCTTTGTAGTTGTGCTTGCTTAGGCCGTACACAGAAACTATCCTTGTCTAGGAAAAAGGACACTAAATGACCGAATATCTCATGGGCCCCGACAGAAACCCTGTCGGCCCTGACGTAGATAACTTATCCCCTACAGAACTTGATGCCATAAATAAGTGTGCGGAATTCTTTGCGGCCAACGCCGATCGAGTTCGTTACTTTACGGATCGAGTCAAAGAACTTGGCAGAAGTGGTGCCGATACAGTAATTGTAGTAATTGACGTAGACGATCCAACCGGGCATGGTGCGCTTTTGGCAGACCTATTGATGCCAGGTGAAGACTGGCAACAGTATAGGGATAAGGGAGATATTCCTGTTGCAAGAGGCCTTGTTGCCAAGGAGCAATTTCCGGGAATTCTGGCCGATCTCGGTTACCTTAAGGCCGCCGAAGAACTGGCACGCACGGATGAACTGAGCGTCGTTGTCTTGCATGTCGAGATGGTGCAAGTTATGGTTGTGAACTTTGGCTGAAGTTTTTGGTGAACGTACTGTGCACTTCAAACATTATCACCAATTCTTTGCTATAATACCGCTAATGATTTAGTGAGGGAGTTAGCTCATGGGTGGATTAATTTTAGGCGCAAAGATTAAGAACGCGTCGTCATATTTTTTGCAGTTTATTATCGCGTTTTCGGCCGTAGTGGCACTATTAGCCGGTCCGTTGAGCCAGACGGCCTTTGCAGCACCGCCCGATACCGTGATTGATGCGGGGCCAGATGACTATAGCTCTGATGCAACCCCGAGCTTTACGTTCAGCTCATCAGATGTTGCCGCCACGTTTGAATGCCAAATTGATAGCGGTCCATACAATGCTTGTGTTTCCCCATACACAACGCCCGCACTTTCTGAAGGCCAGCATACATTCTCGGTGCGCTCCACAAATCTCCTCGCCGAAACGGACCTAACCCCTGCCACGCAAGCATGGGAATTTGTTCAATTCGACAGTGGCGACGGAACCAGTATTGACCCTTACGTGATCAACGCTTGTAATCAGTTGGCACTCGCCTCAGGCACTCCCACGTCACACTTTATTATGAACAGTAATATTGATTGCGACGGTGTTGCCGTCAGTCCGATTGGAACCGGCGCAACCCCGTTTGAGGGTAGCTTTGATGGTAATGGCTTTAAGATTAGCAACCTTACTATCTCTGGTGCCGACGAAATAGGCCTGTTTGGTTATGCAGCCAGTTCGGTTCCGTTCACGTCAGTTACTATCCAAAACGTGCGTATTGAAGGCGCTAACATCAACGGCGACAACAATGTTGGCGTGCTGGTTGGTCAAATAGCGTACGCCGATATTTCTAATGTTCGCATCACTGATTCCGTAGTCACAGCAAGTGGCAACAATAGCGGCGGCATGGTTGGCTATCTCGGCGCAGGCACTATAACGACCAGTTCATACAAGGGGACCGTCAGTTCGAGCGGCAACAATGTTGGCGGTATTGCTGGCTACATTGTTGGGCCAACTTTTGTTGACAACAGTTTGTCGGTGGTAACCATTGGCGGCGCAGACAACGTTGGTGGGCTTGTTGGACTTTTTGATACGGGTGCGGGTTCAGGGCTCGATCGATCATATTCGGTGGCGACCTTTACTTCTAGTACGGGCGACAGAGGCGGCACTATTGGGCTCGTGGCATCTGGTGGTGGAGCACCCACAAACACCAACACTTTTTCCGTGCATAATATCTCTGGCAGCATGACCAATGGCAATTCGTACAAAAATTCTAGTAGCTACGATGTGCTCAGCACGTGGAGTTTTGGCCCGAGTTCGCCCTGGCACGTCAATTACAACGACTACCCGTCGCTTTCGCCGATTTTTGGGCCACAAATGGTTTGCGAAGCACCTATCCAGTATCTGAAATCCATTCACACGGCGTGCGATTATGAAGAAACGGGCTGGGGCACTACCACTTGGGAAGCTCAGTACCAAGAAGACGGGGCAGCAACTTGGATACCCGTAACACTCAGTAATGTTCATAGTGGCAGCGTAACCGTCACCGGCACGAGGTCAGATAAGGATTACAATGTTCGGTTGCGCTATACCAATGACAGCGGCACGAGTTCTTGGGGCGTGGTTGAATTCTTAAGTATCGGCGCAGGCGATTTCGACACAGATGGCGTGAACGACCACCTAGAGAATTCCGCTCCGAATGATGGCGACGGCAATAATGATGGTAGCTACGATTCTGTTCAGGCAAATGTATATAGCAACCTGGATACAAAGTCCGATGAGTACTTTGCGCTTGTTACACCTGACTGTAACGATAACTTTAATGTACAGGTTGGCGAACAGCCTAGCTCGTTGCCAGATGCTGGACACACGTTTTTGACTGGTTTGGTTCATTTTGTCGGACGAAACTGTGGCAGTGCGGGTTCGGCCGTCCCGGTTGAGTTGTATTTTTACGGAGACTACGATGTTGATAGCGTGACGCTGCGTAAATTCGATTCAGAAACGAGCACGTATTCGTCGATTCCTGATGTTACATATGCGAAACTCACGATTGGTGGGCAAAGCGTTCTGAAGGCCAGCTATACAGTTGTTGATGGTGGCCCGCTCGATGGCGACGGCGCGGCAGACGGCAACATTGTTGACCCAGTTGGTTTGGCTTCACTGCCACAATCTCCAAACACCGGCCTTCAGCAGAAGAATATGCCGATGAACATGGGCATACTGCTAGTTGGAGTGGCTATGTTCGGTTATGTTGCATACGATGTGCGGCGCGAGCGTCTATAATTCTAGCTATGAATCTATTTGCTTTTTTCGGTACGGGCGAATGTGACCCAAATAAAGGCTTGATGCAATTTCTGGCTTTTGCTGGAGTCGCAGCAGGATGGTGGTTTATTGCTTTTCTAGTGCGTAAGCTGAAGCACTCAAAACAGGGCACAGCAGTCAAAGTGATTGGGTCGGTGCTACTGGTGGGTTTAGGAATTATTGGGACAGGTATTACTTTCTTGGCTGTTTGGCTTGGGCTAGCTTGTTCGGGATGATTTACTAGTCATTCGACTAAATACACCCAGCGAATTATTAGGAATCTTACATATGACAAACCAATCCAAAGTGCTAAAAACCCTCGCCGACCTTGATATACCATTTAGAATAGTCGAACACCCGGCAGTCTTCACAGTGGCAGAATCCATGGCGCACGTAGAAGACAAACGCCCGCTCAAGAACCTATTACTTAAAGAAAAAGGCGACGGCCGGATGTTCCTGGTCATTATGCACGGCGAGCAACGCCTGGACATCAAACGGATTGCCGAGCAGCTGGAGTCTAAGAAGCTTAGCTTTGCGAGCGCGGACACACTGTTAAAGACTCTGGGCGTTACGCCCGGTGCGGTTTCTCCGTTTGGTTTGGTGAATGAGGAGTCGAAGCAACTAGAAGTGGTGGTGGAGCAGAGTTTGGCCGAGGCGGAGGAGCTTGGGTTTCACCCTAACGACAATACTGCTACTGTGTTTATTTGTGGCGAGGATTTAATAAACTTCATTCATTCGTCTGGCCATAAACTGCATTTGTTACATCTAATTTAGAAGATCGCTTGCGTAAATACACATATAATTGTGTAGATTGATTTTTTTCATATAATCTTTATACTTCACTTTGCTAGAGTTATTGGCTAAGAATAGGACCTTAGGAGGAGCTTTGACTCTGCAAATCGTGCGGACTCAAACGCCGTTGGATCAAACCGAACGCGGCAGACTGGCACTTCGCTATGCGATGGACGCCGCCAATCAATTGCCGACCGACGCCTCGGGGATCTTTGATGCCCTGGGTCTATCCGGTGCTGCTCCTGATGGAGTGGGACTGGTTGATTCTCAGATCGATGCTCTGCTGGAGATCATGTGTTGTGATGACACCGGGCGCGTACTAACGAGGTTGTCGCCGCAACTCAATATGTTGTGGCGGGCACTCGTGCTCGACACGCCTCTGTATTGGCGACTGTGCGCGAGCATGGGTAAGCCATTCCTGCACCGAAACGTGGTCGATCTTGGCAATGAGCGCTTCATCCCCTTCAAAATGCATGCATCGCAGGCTACTCACTTGCTGAGTGTGCGCGAGAAGTCGGTGTTGGTAGCCGAACTGATCGAGCGCGTCAACGGTGACCTTCGCTTTAAGCAAGCGTTCGAGGGGCTGCAGGATATGGCACTGGCCCATGGCTGGGTGTATACGTCCTGGCCGTCGCTGGCTGCCTTGGTCGTGGATGAAACGCTCAAGTATCTCCATGCTCGGGCATTCGCGCGGCTTCCGCTCTCGCCCTGCGTTTTGGTCGACTGTGTCTGGCACATCATGGCAGGTGATGCGACGAAGTTTTATCGGCGATTCTGCTCGGAAAGACTCGGAGGCTACTTTGTACATCACTATCCGAGCATGAATCCTGCGGGGGTCGGTGTAAAAAATCCCGACTTGCTTGTGGGAATTGTTGATGAGCTCGATGCGAACAGGTATGCACCAGCGCGGCTCGTCTGGATGAGCGGCGACGCAGGTTGCTGTTTCCAGTGTGGCAGCCACTATTCGGGCACATAGGTTCGCTCAAGTTCGAGTTCTCCGGGTCGGCTGCTGTCCTATTCGATTGGTGCCGCCAGAGTCATCTCTGGCGGCACCACTTACTCACTTTATGATGTATCAATCAATTTATAAAAATTCCTATTGCGCAGTTATATCACAAATGATATAAAGCAAAGGCTCAGGCAGTGTTGCTTGGGCTCAATTTGAGAGAGTAGTGAATGAAGGTTCTCGAAAATGAGGATCTCAGTCATAAAATGACGATCGCACCTATCCGTTTCTAGGCCTTTGAGAGGGGGTGAAGCGATTGTCCGAAGGACGTTGTAATGGAAGCAAGGGGTATGCGGGAACATGTCCGCGATGCGAAGGCAGACTCACGGGCTTTTTTGGTAACAAACTCACGTGTGGTTACTGCAATAGCACAAAGATTTGCCCGGGCTGCCCGGCCTGCAAGAACTAGCCGACCAAGCTGCATGTCGCAAAGAGCGGAAGGAGATCTGCCAGTAACAGCCAGCTGAAACTTCTTCCGCTCTGCGCGGACGCTCACACCTACATCACCCAAGCCCACTACTCTCTCTACTCCCAAATTTATCGACAAACCACACCCCGCACTCTGCTACACTGTGAGCGTATGAAATTATTTTTAGTCAGACACGGCGAGACGTACGAAAACGCAAGCGGCATTATTCAGGGCTGGTATGAAGCAAAATTAAACGAGCTTGGCCTGCAGCAAGCCCGTGAGGCCGCAGAGCAAATTAACGAAGATGTTATAGCGATCTACTCATCAGACCTGCTTCGCTGCAAACAAACGGCACAGTTCTTTAAAGATAAATATTCGGGCGTGCCGTACCACGAAGATAGCCGTATTAGGGAACGCAACTTTGGTGACGCGCAAAATACACCGTCTAAAGACCATGATTGGGAAGTGTTTTGGGCAGCCTACGACACGGTGTCAATTCCGAACGCCGAAACGCTGCAGCATTTTGATGCCAGGGTTGAAGATTTCCTGAATGACGTCAGTTCAAAGCATGCTCCAAATAGCAAAATACTCGTTATTACGCATGGCGGCACAATTAACCGGATTTTAAATTTACTGAAGCTTTCAACAACTCATCGGCGGCTCGAAAACTGCGAAGTGCTAGAAGTCGATTTATAACAGCCTGATATAATTAGGCCATGAAACCACGCTTTGTATACATCCATGGCAACCAAACCACGCGCTGTTCATTTAGCTGGGCGCCATGACTACAACACCGCCATATTTCGCCCAAAAACATAACTCGGCCTGCTCGCTGGCTGTGCTGCGAAGCGTGCTTGCGGCAAGTGGGATTAAAATGACAGAAGAGGATCTGTTGGCTCGGGTTGAAGTGGATTATGTCACAGGCTTTACGAATATTTGGAATCCGACTATAGCAAAATTAGCTTCTGAATATGGTGTTCAAACCAAAATGTATGCGCTGTGGCCCCTTTTTAAACCGGAACTGTTTAAACGTGCGCTGCAAGAATACAACACCAACCCGGCGACTATGAATATTCAGGCTTATGAAAACCCCAACGATTCTTCGGTGTTCGATGAGCCGCTCCCGCTAGCGTATAAAGAAATGTTTGAGGCGGTGAAGTTGGGTTGTTCAGTGGTATATGGCCGCATGACCAAAGCGAGGCTTATCCGAGCACTTGATGCCGGTAGGCTTGTGCAAACCTCGATCCGAACGCAGGTACTCTACCCTTCGGCACGCCCAAGCTACCATTCACTACTCATTTATAAACGTTATAACAATGTTATAACCTATCATGATCCAGCCAGATCTGCTGGCATGGAGTGCGACATTAACAATCTGCTTCGGGCAGCGAATGACACTGGCGCATACATGGAATATAAAGTTTAGTTCAGGAAATTTGCCGGCTCGCTTGCGCGGTGCTACCATGAGCGGTATATGGGCAGACGCAAACTTACTACTCAGCAAAAAATGATTGTTCCCGCAATCTGTGTGGTGTCGATTATTGTGTATATATTTGTTCTATTGCTTCCAACCGTTGCGTACCATAATGGCGAAGAAAAGGAAGCATTTGTAACCGACTACGAAGTTGTTTCGCGCGGCCTTCACTCTACAACCATGTGGTACGAGTTGCAGGTTGATGGCAAAAAGTACGAGGTTAAGACAGAGAGTCTTGGCTTGTTTCAGGGTGATACAGTTCGGGTCGTGAAAATGGGTGATAAGGTGACAACGCAAACCAAGGCCGACATGCTCAGGGGAGCATACGGTATAATGGCGCTTTGTTTGGTATTGCTATTGCCTATTGCGCATTACCTATATCCAAAGAAGCTGTTTTTCCGGAGGATACTGCCACTTGTATCCGTGCTGAGCCTCTCGTTGTTTGGGGCCATTGCATATGTGCTGTACGGCTAGCGTTCATGCTTGCTATGCAAACCGCGCGAGCGTATCCTCATGGGTAATATGACGAATCGACAATCATTTTACGTTGGCATAAAAGGTCTCATCAAAAACCAGGCAGGTGAGATCCTGATTTTAAATGACACCAGCAAAGGGAAGTGGGAAGTGCCAGGTGGGCGGATTGACGCTGGCGCTGGCATCGAAGACTCTTTCGCCCGCGAAATTAGCGAGGAAATACCAGGCGCAACTCACCCAAAGTTAGGCGAGTTGATATATGCATCGGTCGGTGATTTTATAGTTGAAAACGACCACCGGCTTTTGCTGCTTTTTTACGCGGCGCAAGTGACTTTACCGGAAAAAATCGCTTTAAGTGACGAGCATAGCGCAGTTGCTTGGGCTGGTAAGGCTTCGTTGCAGAAATTTGATATATTCGCCTCAGACCGACTAGCCATAGAGATGGCCTTAATGAAATAGACATCAAGACACCAATGGGAGCGACATTCGCATTTAAAGCCAATATTTGGGCATACGGCGGTAAGGCAAGCTGGTATTTTATAACTTTACCGGGTGACATTGGCGCCGAGATAAAGGGGTTGGCAACAGGCATTGAACGGCGCGGTTTTGGCTCGGTTCGCGTAGCCGTCACTATAGGCAGTGAGTCGTGGCGAACCTCAATTTTCCCCGATACTCAATCGAGCTCATATGTTCTACCCGTGAAGCAATCAGTCAGAAAGGCCTGCGCACTTATAGACGGTAGCGACGTAACCTGTAGTATCGAACTCGTCGATTTTTAGCCTAGAACAGCCACTGAGCGGCGATAGCGATGCTGCCTAGCATAGCCACGTCGCTCACACTTGTAACTACAGGTATGAGGATATCATCCGGATTGAGTTTTTTATCCTTGAAGACTTTACTCATGATAGTTGTAATCAAGTACATGAACAAAACAACGAGTGTCACCGCTACAGCCACAAATACTGCGAATTTTACGTAAAGGACAGTATCAAATGGGTTACCGCGCTGCAGGCTTAATGCCGTACTTAATGCGATCACACCTATCACGCTCAATATGACCGATAACATAATCGCCCGAAAAAGCTCTGCTTGGGAGCGGCTATTCTCGGTCTGGTCGCCAGCGTGCGCTGCAATTACTGTCGCGTAATCACCCACGAGTGTATTTAGGGTGGGCAGCGAAACGAGCAGGGGAATAATAGTGATTAGCTTCTCCGACACAAGCTCAATGCCGATTCCGCCAAGCAAGCTAAACGTGCTGGCAAGCGAAATGCTGGGCACTACTACCCATAATGGCTGTTCGCGAACACTAATTTTCTTATCTTTAGGAAGTTTCATGTAAATATCCCGACCGATACAGCAAGCATGATTATGGCCACGATATCTATTATAGAAGCCTGAACTGGACCAATAATATTATCTGGATCATAGCCGCGATTTTTTATAAAAAGTGTAAGCAGCGCGATGAGTGGAAAACACAAAAAGGAAGTGACTAGGATCGTTGTTGTGCTAATTTCTAAAAGTTTGAAAAAATTTGCATCAAACAGCAGGATGGCGATTAAGGAACCGATTACACTCAGTAATGTTCCCGATAGCAGACTGAGCACGATAGCATGCGACACAGACTCTATAAGTATACGTTTGCGCGTATGGTCGGAAGTATCAAGCTGATGATTTATCCGAGCACCGAGGGCGCCGGTAATCGACGCACACATGTCAACTACACCTGGCATAAGCAAAAGCACACCAGTAACGAGAATAAGTGTGTGCTTAACATTCTCAAGCGCAAGCCCAGCCCAAAAGCTCACACCAACCGTAAAGAGCTGCCCAAAAATGATCTGCTTTAGGTCCGAGCTCTTGCTACGACGACGATGCCGATAGACATACTCCCAGTGCTTAACATGATGCGTCATAATGGTTTCGGATTACCCAAGCTTGCGATACAAGCTACCAGTAACTATAAGAATTCCGAGCCCAGTACCAAGCAAAATATAAGGGTTCTGATGGAAGATCGAGATCTGGTCAATGAGATGCTCAAACCCATAAAAGGTTGCAACCAGCCCAAATGTACCAAGTAATGTAAAGAGTAGCGGGAAACGGCTGAAGGCGGCCTCTTGGCGCTTGGCTAAACGCTGCGCTAAGTCTTTTTCACGCTCAACCAGAGCTTTCTCGCGTGCCATTAGTTCTTCTACGTTCATTTTTTATTCCTCTAGTGTTTGGCTTTGCTTTGATTATATGCCAGCTGTGTTAAATCTACAAAAGCTCGTTTTCTATCTGAAGTAAATCGGTGTTGTCTAAAAAGTTTAAATTTGTCTCGCTTACTTTTTGCTTCGCCTGCACTAAATCATCCTGCGAAGTAATAGTTTGGACTGTTGTCTGACTCGATGTGGATCGTGAGTTAGTGGCACTTTTGTCGGTATCTTTTTGGGTCTGCAGCAAAAGAACGACGCATGCACTAACGGCGATAATTACGACAATGGCGATGGCAATAATTCGCCTGTTGCCTTCTTGTTTTTGCGCAGGCATCTAGTTTGCCTCCATCTGCAGCGCCTTGTCGAGGAAAATAATAAGCTCGCTGCGATATGACTCCAGCGCCTGTTTGGTATCGGCCAGGCCCAGGCGATAGGCGGCAACCAGCTGCGCCGGGTCCGCGTAGTTACAATCAATTTTGCGTTGCAGCGCAGAAAGGCTGATCGACGCGATTTGAGCGGCATGCTGACGGTCTTGGATACTTGCTGTTTCTTTGGCGAGCGCTGAGCTATTTTTGGTGGCAAGATAGGTAATGCTTGCATCTAAAATGCGGTCAAGCCGACTTACTTCATCTGCGGTTTGTGAGCTGATGAACTTTGTGGTTGCCAAAAGGCGTGCCGATGCGTTCTGGCAAGCTTGGTCGCGCGCCTGAGCGCTTGATGCTGGCCGTGCGGCTCGCTGCTTCGATACTTCTTTTTCGGCCAGTGTAAGATAGTCACGGTTTTTGAGTTCGACGTCTTGAGCGAAATTATGTATTGCACCAATATGCGCATATAGTGGGTGTGTAAACGTCGCAGAAAGGATCAGGAGGGTGATGGCCCCGCAGGCAGTAATGCGCCGTAAAGTCTTAGAGAAGTAATTTTGCATTGAGAGTTCCAGTACACGCATGTATATTGTGCACGTTATGCTTGATCGGCAGGTGTTTCTGACGTACCAGGGTCTGATCCTTGCGCAAGCAATTCTTGGACGATAGAAACAAGCTCATGGTTGTTGACGTTAGCTTTGACCACGTAGCCATCTGCGCCATTAAGCGCAGCTTGATCAGATATATCCTGTTGGAGTACATTTGATGTTATTAAAATTTTGGGATTAATTTCCATATACTGAGGCTCGCTCCGCACCCTTCGCAGTACTTCTAATCCATCGATTAGGGGGATCATAATATCGAGCAGAATAACACTCGGCCTAAACTCAAGCACCTGTGAAAGTGCTTCTTTGCCGTCCTTTGCAATTCTGACTTCGTAACCTGATTTTTCCAGGATCACGCTATAGATTTTTGCTATGTCGGCGTAGTCTTCAACGATCAGTATTCTTATTGAACCAGTCAACTTTACCTCTAGAAGATATGGTACCATCCGCTGCGCCGTCTTGTCGATGCTTTGCCTCATCAAACGCCTCAATTGTGAAGTAAAAGTCCGAGCCTTCGCCAAAGACAGAGCGCGCGCCGATGTCGCCGTCGTGTGCGTCGATAATCGACTTAGAAATGAACAAACCTATGCCTGTTCCTTGCGAGTTGGTGGTTAAACCGCCCTTGGCTCGGTAATATTTGGTAAATAACTTATCGTGGAGCTGTTCAGGGATGCCGATGCCTTTATCGGAAACAGTGGTCGTGATTTTGTCGTCATGCTTCTCAACCTTTACGACGATTGGCTGTCCGTCGTCGGAATAATGGATTGCATTATTGATGAGGTTGCCAAGCACCTCGCGTAGTGCAACTTCATCGCCCCATACGGCAATGTCTTCGTCGGGCATTTCTATGCTGAGTGGCATATTGCGGGCATCTGCCATAAAACGTAAACCCTCAACCTCTTCAGTGACAGTATGCTTCCAATCGATGCGATGTTTATTAATGACAAGTGCGTCACGTTCGATGCGCGACAATGACAGCATGTTGTCGATGATGCTATCGAGAATAGACGCGTTCGCTCCGGCAAGATGAACGAAGGACTTTTGTTCATCTTGGCTGACATTGTCTCCCGCGATGAGCGTCAAATAGCCCGATATGGCTGTAAGGGGTGTGCGCAATTCATGTGCGGCCATGGACACGAAGTCTAGCTTCATGTTTTCGAGTTCTCTGCGCTGTGTCGTGTCCTGCAGGGTAAGGATATACGCGATACCATTTGGGTCGTTCATGACTCGAATTGTGGTTAGATCGATAAACATCGGTTTATCGCCGAGGCGCATCGTAACGTCATGAAAGAAATGCTGGTTAGTTTCCAGGTGCTCGTCGGTAAAATCTCTGTCCTCATAAAACAGCGAGAAAACCTTTAGCCAGTGTTTACCATTAAGCTCGGTTGGTTCGGATTGATCGACAAACCGCGCTGACGTCTTGTTGGCAAGCACGATGTTGAAGTCGGCATCTAGCACAATTACCCCATCTGCAATTGTGTCGAGGATAGCCTGAAGCTTAGTTTGTTCGGCTGCCAGGCTTAAATTCTGGGTCTGCAGCTTGTCGAGCAGCAAACGCACATTGTCGCCCATTTCGTTAAATGTGCCTGCAAGCAGCGAAAGCTCATCCTTGCCTTTAATCGCAATGTGGCTCGTAAAGTCGCCACTGCCAATTTTGGTGACACCGTCGGTGAGCTGTCGGATCGGGGAGATAATTGTTCTGGTCGCAAGAAGCACGAGCGTAATCGCGAGCGGAATACTAATGGCAAACATGATGAGCGCTGCAGTAGCAATTCTGTTCACAGAACTGTAGACGCTTGCAACTGGCTCCTGGCCGATAAGCGCCCACTTAGTGCGCGCAATTGGGAAGTTGCTGCTGAGTACTTCGGTGCCCGTTTCCGAAGCGGTGACTTCTGGTTCCACTTTGTAGTTCTCCGCAACACTCTGCAGATCGAATGACTCGAGCAATTTCTTGGCCTTACTTACCTCGGCAACATCCTGAAAGTTAGTCTTAAGTACTTCAAATGATTGACTAGGGTGGACCAGCAAGTCCCCATCCGCGTCCACCAAATACACATAGCCATCGTCGCCCAACCGCGCGTTGACTAGCGTCTGCCAAATTCGACTTAAGTTTACTTGTACAATTAGCGCACCTTTTATGTCCGCTCCGAATCGTCTGGCAAGTGCTTCGGAACTGGTCAGGTCTTGATCGCCTAGTCGATTGAAGCTAAGTAGCGGGACAGAGATTGTTATATAAGGCGTGTTTTCCAGCAGCCATACATCGCTAATGAAGGGTTCATTGCTCACGAGCTTTACTACTTGGAACGGTCGCGAGTCGGCCACATTGATAAGATTAGTATCCAGTTTGCCATTTTTTATTATAAGTTGTTCATCGCCTTTGTTGTTTACCAGCGCAATGCGGCTAATTTCTGAATCCTGATCGGCAAATTGTAAGAGCTTTACTTTGGCCAGCTCAAGTTCGAGGTTAGTTACGTTTATATCTTGTGAGGCGGATACGACCGTACTAATTTTACTGTCTAGCGCATCATTAATCGTTTGAGCAGCGCTAAATAGGAGCGCGCTCTGGCGATCGGCCGCAGCGGACTGAAGCTGGCGCTGCGAGAAGTTTAGCCACACAAAATTTATAAGCAACAGCGGCACCACGCTGATTGTCAGCATGAGCACAAGGATCTTGTAACGAATACCAAGTAGTGACCACATGTCGCACGGTTCCTAAAAAATGGTTAAGCTTTAGATTGATGGTACTCGTTGCGGCTTAAGCTGTAAACAAGCTGTTGATCATTTTCTTATTTGGCGACTTTATTCACAGGCTTTTTGCTGAATGTCTGGCGTAACGGTATATAAGTGAATGTCGATGTGTGATTTTTCGAAACCAGGGTGGCCAGCCGGTGCGCGACTGATGTCTATAGAATTGTAATCCCAGTCATTCAGCAAAATTGGTCCCTTGGTTTTAATAATTTCAAGAGGAATCTCTGCGGGAATTGATTCGAACATGTCTTCACTAAACATGTATTCGTAGCCAATCAGTCTGCCAGCCTTGGAAACAAGTAAGAATGGACCGAACAGCGGATCTGCGTCCTTGGGAAGATAATGAAAACCCATGTTTGGCACGCACTCTGACACTTTAATCGCCCCATCTGGAAGCTCGTGGTCGTTTGCGTCCATCGCGGTCTTCTCGGCTTCAAGCTCTGTGTTGTTCTGGTTTGCTTCCTTTAAACTAAGCGCCAAGACAGTAGTTGAGCCTGCAAGGCCAAGCAAAAGTAAAATAACAAAAAAACACAGAATTTTACCAAATTTTCCGCCCCCTTTGGTAGGAGCAGGAGGGAACATAGCTGCATCTGGCATAGGCGGCATGGTCGGCTGTGCTTGTGAGTAGCCCGATGCCATAGGATCTTGCGCATATGCCTGTTGTGACGAGTATGGTTGGCCACTGGGCGCAGCGTCGTAGGTTGTCTGAGGATATACCATGGGCGCTGAGGCTGGAGCGGGTTCTTGGGGGTT
>CAZHXE010000013.1:0-16473 GCA_964536005.1 uncultured Candidatus Saccharibacteria bacterium | reverse complement strand
GATTGTTGTCCATTCAGACAGTAAGTACATCTGCTATTACTTTTGAATTATGGATTTACTGCGCTTAAATCCTGGTCACAATAGTTACCGGTAAATTCGTTACCAGATCCGGTCCTCAAAAAGGCGGGGCCAAATAACCAAGAATCACACACGTACCTGTTATTTATAAACTTAATGTTGGTAGGGTTTCCGTATGTGGCTTCGTTATTTATACCGCCGTACACCGTGTATGCTCCGCCAGAGATAAAGTTGTCGCGCGCCGTCATGTTTTGAGCATGCGCAAAGTCACCGTAAGAAGTAATCGCTCCAGACAAGCCCCCACCGCCAACCGTCGAGGCATCCGCCAGCAGCAGCGTGTTGTGTTCGTACACGATAGACTGTGCACCACCGTGCGTACTAACACCAGAATGGTGGTCGCCAGCTAAATGACCGAGATCATGAATCCAGTTGTCTTTTGCAATGCCATCAAATTCTAAGGTGATACCGTTTCCGGTACCGGAGATATCATTCGCGATGACTTGCACCCCTTCGGCCGCGCCATACACATCGCGAACACCCGAGCGTGACCGGTTCGTGGTGGGCTGATTACAAGTGAGCCTGTTGTTGCGAATGATAGCAAAGTCACCGTTGTAGCCGTTTCCAGGGTTACCTGCACGGATTGCTACTATATCTCCTTCGGTGTCGCAATTGGTAATAATACTATTCGCAATAGTCACATTAGGGGCATCAATCACAACCGGTCCGCTAATGTTCAGGCCGTTGAGCTGCGCGCCATTGCCAGTAACGCGAAGACGAGCAAAGTTTGATTCCCAGGCCCAACCTGTTCCGCTCGTAATGTCTTGGGGTACGCGCGTAAAAGTAGTGCCAGCAGCAGGACCAGTGTTCGTGCTGTCTGGATAGCCGCATCGGCTTGGCAGTGGCGCGCAATTCGTTTGACTAGCACTGGTTGCCTCGGCGTCGAAGAGTAGATATGCGCCGGCAGATGCACCTGCATCGGCTGTAGCGGTCGTACCGGTTGATGAGCTAAAGGTTTCCGCTTCTTGAGCTTTTGCGGTAGGCTTGATGGCAGCAAAACTTCGCACCAACAGAGCCATTCCAACACAGGCAAACGCAATAATCATGATGCTGGCTGTCCGGCGTTGCCCCTGTTTTGCGTTAAGACTTGGCATGTTTACTTCTACAAGTTAGTTAAAATTTTTTATTTTGCTGGTTTGTTTTATTGTATACCTCTACATGCCAAGCATACAAGAGTCGCACTTAAGTCAAGGTGAATTGGAATATACTAAGCATCCAACCTGCCACGAACGATCTTCTGTAATTGCTCGTGTAAAGCAGGAGGCGCTACGCAAAATGTGAAGTTTTGATCCACACGCTCAAGTGGGTTGGAGTAATCTGCCGGATAGCCGTTGGCGGTTGTCCAGAGTGCGCCAGCTTCTTCACAAATAATATGCGGGGCGACGTTGTCCCAGATTTTGGAACAAACTTGCAACTTGCCTCCATAAGTGCCCTCAGCGACACGCATAGGGTCGACCGCGTCCGATCCACAGTTACGCATATTCCGGATCGCCGGTAGTAGGTCGGCCAGCACATCACACTGTTGCTTATTCTTCTGAGGGTTATCCGGTAAGCCGTCGATGCCAAAAGCCATGAGTGCGTTACTGAGTTCCGGCTCACTAGACACATGAATCGCCTCGCCGTTACAGGTGGCGCCTAGGCCCCTTTCTGCCAAATAAACTTTTTGGAATGCAGGTAGAGTAATGCCGCCAGCAATTGGCTCAGCACCCTCAAGAAGTCCAACCATAATTCCATAATCCGGCAGACCTGCCGCGAAGTTAGACGTGCCGTCAATCGGATCAATCACCCAGGTAAAGCGCGACCCATTGTCTATAACACCAGCTTCTTCATCGATAATATTGTGCTCCAGGTAGGCCGTGCGCACAGCATCAACCAACATTTTGCCAACCGCTACATCTGCCTCAGTGAGCACTTGGTTATTATCACCAGTCTTAACAGCGCCACTGACTTTGCCAAAATAGCCTTGGGCAAGAGCGCCAGCTTCGGCAAGAATCGATTCTAAAAATTCTGTATATTGCATATTTCCTTCAATTATTTAGGTTCATCATACTCGGCAATGAGGTCGAGTAGGAGAGGATGAGAGATTTTTGAGCGAGCAGTAACCAGGAATTCATGTAGATCGAGGTCATGTGCAAGGGCATAGTCCAGCGCCTGAAGTGCCATCTCCAGCTTGTCTAGTTCACGTGCGAAGATCGCTTCATCTGTGACCGCTGCTTCGTACTCATCGAACAACTCTTTAAGTTCCGGCGCCGCCACAGCATCGGCAAATTGCTCGAATGCAGCCTGTTCGAGCCGTTGCTTTTTAGCATGATTATCCTGAGCCACCCCGCCGCGGGCAATGACCATGTCACCGATCTCTGCCTCTGCCAAGTCATGCACCAAGGCAAGTTTTGTTACTTTATCTGTATCAAGCCCGAGCTGTGGACATAGGCGCATTGCTAGGCACGCTACAGCAAAGCTATGGTCAGCAACACTTTCAGACTCCGGAATTCCAAATTCCGTCCAGCCGGTGCGTTTTACCAACTTTAATTTGTTAATCGTTTTTGCATAGTGGACGAGGGGAGTAAGCTGATTTTGCATATTGGGATAGTAGCATAAACTTCCAAGTCTGTTCGAAAATTTGACATTACCTTAATTATTTGCTATAATAAAAATACATCAGTCATTCTTACATGACACCACTCTTATATCGCATCTTACATCCACCTAACAGAAGGGTACAATCAATGTCCAAGCCAAAGCTCATACTGCTGAATGGTTCGCTTGGCGTAGGCAAATCTACGTTGGCAAGCAGATACACTGAAGATCATCCGCTCGCCCTTAACCTAGATATCGACAAACTTTGGTCGATGCTAGGGCAATGGCGCGAACATCCTCAGGAGTCGTATGGCATGGCGCAAAATATGGTAACTATCGTTGCCCGCCACCATTTGCAGGCAGGTCATAGTGTGATCCTGCCACAGAATATACTAAGAATAGAAGTCGTAGAAGCCTACGAAAGAATGGCTGAAGATTGCAATGCGGATTTACATGAAATTCTGTTACTGGTTGATGAAGATGAGGCCATACGCCGTTTCATAATTCGTGGTCAACAAAGTGGCCACCCAACTGGCTTTAGGCCGGGTGGGTTGGTTGATACGAATGGTCGCGAAAAGAGACTTAAGGAGATGTATGACGAAATGATGATGGTTGTCGCTGCAAGGCCCAACACAAAAGTTGTTGAGTCGATATTTGACGCAGTAGACGCTACGTACAAGCTGCTCTTAGAGACATGCCAAACGTAGCAAATTAGGCCGCACCGGGAGACTCTTGGTGCGGTCTAAAACAATTCATACTTTCTAAGTGAGCTACTTTGTTTAATGTCAATCGTGTTAACAGGGGTGGAGAGGTGAGTATTATATAGACATATTTACAATTTTATGGTATAATTGAGTTATGTATCAATCTGTAGAGATTTCAAGGTTCAAGGAACCGTTAAAGCAAAAGAGCCGAGCTGTAGCGTTGGCGCTCGGTGTATTTGTTGCGGCTAATGGCGTTGAATATGCGCCGCAAGATAACACACCACGAGCACCGCTCGAAGCCACTGCCGGCATGTATGGCGGCAACGTGGCTGGTTATGACTGGGGCGGAACCATGGATGCCGCCCGAGTGATTGAGGATTTGCAGCGCATTGGCGCTCGTTATAATGTGTTTAACCCAGCTTTGTTTATGGAAAATGGCGTCATCTTAGAAAATCACCAACAAACTCCGCATCTAGACGATGTTGCAGAACTTACCAGGCGCTCGCGGGACGCAAACTTACCGGTGGTTATTAAGCCGATTGTTGAGGTAGATAAAGCTAGCGGCTACACATGGCGTGGCGAAATTATACCCGAGGATGCCGACGCGTGGTTTGGTTCATACGGCTACGTTGTTGAGCAGCAGTACGCCGCTGCCTACTCAGAAGGTGCCCGTACCCTTATAATTGGCACCGAATTGTCTAATTTGGAACGCGAAGAATATAGCCAGTACTGGGAAGATTTGATCGACTACATGAAAGAACAATACCCTGGCACCGTGATAGCCTACGACCAAAACTGGGATAAAATGGGCGAAGACCCGGCGTTTGCGCACAAGCTCGATGCCATAAGTTACAGTATGTATGGCCCGATGGATGAGGACGAGCCATTGCTGGACCAATGGCGGGCATGGGCTGCACGCATTGAAGCGCTCGAACAAGAAACTGGTATTCCACGCGAAGCAGGTGAGTTTGGTTTTCCTCTTACTGGCACACCCGAGGCGCCCAACCAAGAAAATAAGTTCCCCCCATATACCATCGAGCCCAATCCTGAACTGGTAGCCGAGTATATTGGAGCTGCCTGCCAGGCGTTCGATGAAGTGGATATACCACATGCGCTGTGGGGTACCTATACGCATTCTGTAGAAGTAAACGGCAAGAAGTTGGACGTTTTGCGCGGCTTTTACGTGTCGGCGCCTGAAAATGCGGCGTTGGGTAAGAAAATTTTAGAGGCCTGCTCACAGTAACGATGCAGGCTAAACATTTCAGACTATAAATATAGTACTGTGAAATCCTCTCACAGCTCGCAACAAGCACACGCCAAGGAAGCGCATCTACAACTAGCGAATACCGACACTACCACCATCGGTAGCACCCGTAAACCCAGGTGAATTTGAGGCTAGCTTAAAGCCCTCCCATGTGGTTGGCGAAGCTCCGCCAGCGAACACGGGGATTCCATTAAAGTTTTGGCCAGATGCGCCGCTTCTGAGCATGTTATTTCTATTTACCGAGGCGGTAGAGCCATTACTCATGTCGACTGTAACCGCAACATTGTTTTCTATCACGGTATTAACGCCAGCAGGATCGGCAGGCTTGTGATCAAGCACTATATATCCGCACGATGAACTTGCACATCCTGCGTTATAGATGAGTGTATTGTTCCGAACAGTTGAGCCGTTATCCGAGTACAGTTCAATGCCGTATCTACCAGTTTTTAGGTCGACTACGTTATTTTCGATAAGCGAATTGCCGATGCCATCGTATGCCACAATGCCGTCCGCACTGTTGGTGATGTAGTTACCGCGCACCACATGCCCATTGCTGAAGAGCTGAATCGGATCAGTGTGCGCGCAGTCTGAGCTGCTTTTTTCGTGAATACCGCTGAATGTGTTGCCAATAATCGTCACGCCACCGCCAGCCTGCACGCCATCCGTGTTACCGCCTGTAAAATCTGAGTTTTGGATTGTCACGCCAGTTGGGACGTTTTGATCGTACGGGAAGTGGAATCTGGCTGGCGTGGCAGTACAGCTCGCGTTTGTATCGATGTTGTTATGCGTATTGTTGTCGAACAGAATATTGCCGTCTTGCAGGTAATCGATAACAACCTGTGATGTAAAAACAGAGTTTTTGATCGTAATATTCTGAGGTCGAGTTGCAGCGGTACTCGTATACCCAGGGCCAGATATGTTACCGCCAGGAATCTGCAAGCTATCGAGCGTGAAATCCTTATCACCAGATGAAAAACTGAATCCCATAACTGCACTTGTGCCCGAAGCGGAGCGGAGCGTGATCGCTTTATTCGTGCCCGTCCACGTACTATAGTTACCTGACGCCAAGCAGATTGTCTGCCCTGTTGTGGCTGCGGTTACCTGCGCGGCTAAGTTAGCAGTTGTCGCATTTAGGTCGCAGGTGGCACCACCCGAGCTGACAGCATTAAATTCAATATATGATGCATTCGAAGCGGTGGCGTCAGATGTAGTAGTTGTGTCGCTGGCAGAGGCATACGATTCGCCCTCAGATACCTTGGCGTTAGGCGAGGTGGCTGCGAATGACCTGACCAGCAGCCCAACACCAACCAATGCAAACACCAAAATAAAGACTTGCGGCCTACTTAGCTTTGAAAATTTTGAGAATCGGATTTTACTTAGATTTTGCATAATCGGTTTAGTTTAAGTTTAGCATATTGTTGAAGGAGCCTATACGGCAGCATTGCTGGATAAGCTACAACTAAACGTCATTAGCCAATACCCGCTGGCTTACTCTTTTACACCATGCTCAACATTAATCGGTAGCCTTTGTGAATTGCAACTCAACAAACATGTCATGTATCTCTTCAATATCATTTCTGAGTGCCTTAACCTCATTTTTAATGGGAAGTATCGCTTCAGATGACTGCTTCGCAAGAGCAGATTCGACGATATTTCGGATATCGGTTAGGTCACTAGTACTCAAACTCATACATAAAATTATATCACTTTGGCACTCAGGCGAACGGCAAAGGTCGCAAAAATTAATCAGATTTTAATACAACCAACTCAATCAAATTATCATCATGATCAACCGTCACGCTGCGCTCGTAGTCGTGAAAAAGATTTTCGTCATATACCTGGCACTGCTCAATCGTAAAGCCCGCGGCGGTTACGAATTCTTTTATGGAATCCTCGCTATGAAAGTAGCGTTTGCGCGTTACTTCGGGCGCCGTTGAGTTGGGTTTGGAGCGATAGGTGGTGAGGCCGGTCACTTCATCGTAGCCAATCGCATATTGTGTGGCATCCAGGTTTTGGTCGGAGCGAATCACCAAGAAGAGCTTGCCACCAGGACGCAAAACCCGATGCAACTCCGCCAGCGCGGCGTTCTGCTCTTGTCGGGTAAGATAGTGGAGCACCAGGCGGGCATACACGTAGTCGAACCAACCATCCTCATATGGCAGAGGCTTGGCGACATCTTCAATTTTGAGCTCGATGCGCCTATCAAAGCCTTTAGATTTTACAAGTTCGCGCGTGGTATCCAAGCCAGCCTCATCGATAGTCGTTGCAATAATGGCACAGTCAGGATTCGCTTCCGCCATGCGCATTTCGGCCACTCCCATTGTGCTGATGCCGACGCTGTAGATGCGTTTGGCGGCTTGGGGGACGGCGGCGATGCCGTGATCTTCGCTGGTTGAGGGTTTTGGTGTGTTCATGAAAATAGTATAGCGAATATATGAGAGCTATAGTCGATTATATTGGCTATACACAAATCGTTTTAACTTTACTAATAAATTTTGAAACCCCAGCAAAGCAATGCTCTACTGGGGTGTTGTGACAGGGGAATGAAAAACGACCTATTTACAAGTCGTTTTTCATATCCTGTGAGGCACGATTTGCCCCTGAATGTGGGTGTGATCCTAGATATAGACGATCACGCGTGAAACCGTAGTACTCCAATTACCAGCAGCATCTACTGTGCGGATATACACCCTGTGCACACCAAAACTCAGCGAACCAAATGGAATATTCTTAGTTGCGCTGATTTCCCCTGATGTTGCGTTGTAGGTCATTGCAGTACCGTTACCAACGCCTGGATCGGTGTCGATGTAGTACTCGCCACCTACAGCACCAGAGAGCGCATCACTTGCGTCTGCAGCAATATTGATATTACCAGCAAAGAATATGACACGTGGCGTCACGCTTGGGCTGCTTACAGTCGGTGCGGTAGTATCAAGTTTAACGACCACACTGGTACTAGCTGTGTTGCCCGAAGTGTCTGTAGCGGTGCCTGTCACCACTTGGCCAGATACAGCAGTGTTGGCGTTTACCGTGATGGGTCCTGTGCAGGAGGCTATAGCAACATCATCAGCGCAGTTGAAAGCAACTGTCACTGCCGATTTGTTCCATCCAGCAGCATTCGGCATAGGCGACTGCGAGGCGGTGATGGTCGGTGCTACAGTGTCTGTCTCGTTTGGTATGGTTTGCCAGTCGGGGTAGTAGGCAGTTCCAATCGGTACCTGAGTCTTATTTGAGCCGTCACTATTGATTATGTAAACAAATTGGTTAAACGAGGTGGGTATAGGGTTAGAGACAATCACCAGCTTCGTGCCATCAGGAGACCATGCCATTTCGGCTTCAAAAGTACTGTCGGTCGTTGATCCAAAAGTCAGTTGCGTATTGTTTGAGCCATCCTTATCCATGACCCAAATTCTTTTTTGACGAATGTAGCTTATTTTTTCACCATCGGGCGACCAAGCAGGCAGATGGTTTACCTCTGAGCGTAGGTTTGGAATAGCTTGGGTTAGATTAACGACATTTGTGCCGTCAGGATTTACTGTATATACATCGCTCGAGCCAGCACCTGGGCCAGTGCCGCCTTTAAAAAAGTTAAAGACAATTGAATCACCGTCAGGTGACCATTTTGGGTTGCCTACGCCAGAGGGCGATCCTTCCATTGATGTGATAGCGGTCGCATTAGATCCGTCGCTGTTGGCAACGTAAATTTGCCACAGCTCAGCTCCAACAGCCGGGCTACCCAAGAATGCAATCTGGCTACCGTCAGGTGACCAGGTTGGCTGAGAGCTTATAAGGCCCGTAAGTGGCAAAACGGTCTTGTTGGTGCCGTCGGCATTCATGACAGTAACGAATGAGTTGTTGGACACGTAGATTATTTTTGTTCCATCGGGCGACCACTCTGGATACAGGTCATTTCCGGGCGTGTTGGTGAGATTAATAACATCCGACCCATCGGCATTGCTCGAAAAGATATCAAGCGATTGGCCAGATGCGGTGTAGGCAATTCTGCCATTGTCACCAGGAGCTACAGCAGCAGCCGGAGCGGGAAGCATTCCTACTGTTATGGCTGCGATTATCAGAGTAGAGATACCCACTCCAAAATAAGTTTGTAATTTCTGCATGCTTCCACCCCCAATATAATTTGTTACTGATGTAAGTGTTGCATAGTGGTTATGAAAAGGCAATTTGGGGTTGTTTGGTGCAAACTTTGGCCACGAATGCTGTATCAGGACTTAAGCAATCTTTCAATAGCATACAAGCTTTCATCTAACGAGTGACCAGACGTATCAAGTTTGGTAAAACCTTTAAAGTAGTCAGTCGACGTAAAGTACTGCCGATGAGTATCTATGGTGGCTTGGCCTAAACGGAAGTCTTCGCTGCGACTAGCATCGCGTTCATAATTTTCTTGTGCTTGCGGCCACAAAAGCACTTTGTGCGAAATCTCGATATCGTCTTCTATCCTTATCCACGCTTCTTCGGGCAGGTAACCGCAGATGATAACATCGTATCCATGATGCAGAAAGTTCTGAGCTAGAATGCCAATGCTTTGACCAACAAGCTCCCACTGATCGTACGACCACTCTTTTGTACCATCAGAGTTAAGCTCGTACGAAAAACCACTTACAATCATATGTTTTATATGATCAACTTCAATATACGTACATTTATTAAGGCTCTTAGCCAGTTTTTCGGCAATTGTACTTTTGCCAGAACCAGTTGGACCGGTTAGCGCTAGTATAAATTGCTGTTTATCGGTATTCATCGAAGGAAACCTCACAAAGTTATTTGCCGTATTTAGCGACCAGCTGCTTAACTTCTTCAATCTTATTTCTGAAGTCTTCAAGCGACTTGATTATATATAATGACTGGATCTCGTCTTGCGTTTCTTTGGGGAGGTCGCGCGACCCATGTTTGAGGCCATAGCTTGTTTTACGAGGTGAGTGCTTAATCCTCGCTAGCTCAATTACTGGCGCGATCAACCAAAATTCGTAATTATGCATCGCATCCATAAACTGACCACGCAGTATTTCTTTTTCGACGGAGATATAACCGACATTTATCTTATCTATCAAAGCTTGCATACGTTCAAGCACTTCCTGGTTACTCTTCTCGTTGCTAGGCGACCTAACCGCAGTCGTTCCATCTTTATCGAACAGAACTTTGAGCGTGCGAGACCCTTCGGTAGGATCATATTGGTCTGAGTGGGTATGGAGTGTAAATTCAATAAAATGATATGGGTTTGTACCAGCTAAATGATACACCCGATGTGTAAACGGCGGCTCCAAACTCTTGCCGAGTTTTACATCGAGCTCACCCTTTGATTCGAGAAATCTCTCGATAAGGTCAAATATCTCTCTGTCCTTACCAGGCGCAATATCAACCCAGGCATCAACGTCAGAATATTCATCGGCATAGCCCTCGGCAATCGAGCCTGCGATCCACATGGCATGCGTATTTGTGTTTATTTCTATAAGCTTTTTTAGCTCGTCAACAATGCTTAGGTCCATCATGCTCATAAGTATATCTCTATACTCAGATTTAATCCTCATCAATAAGCCTTCAGACGAACTTAAACAAGTGTGCTGTTCATGCTACGGTAGACTCCCATGTACCAAAACTAATTGATACTAAGAAGTCTAACGCGAACCCATTCCGACCCGCACTGCGTTCATTGTGCAGTGCGAGCGGAATGGGTTCGATATGCGTTGGGGTAGTAGGGATAGGGAATGACGATGGATCAGCCGATCAGGGCCACGAAGGCCTGACGATCAGCTGGCGTGAGGAGGGGATTGTCGAGGTTGGCCTCGATCTCCTCGTGGTTCACGATGTAGAGCGCTTCGTGTATCGGATATCCCTTGACGACGAGCCACTGGACTTCATCAGCCTCGCCTCGAGTACCTGGGTAGCCCAGCTCGTTGGAGGTCAAGGCAATATCGATGACGTACAGCGCCAGACTATCGTTTTCACCGTTCGTAGCTCGGGTTACTGCCCAGTAGTAATGAACGCTCGCCCAGTGATATTGTTCGATGCTGACCTCATCGTCGAGCCACCTGAGCCGATCGATTGCCTCGGCTTGGTCGAGTCCAAGGTCTCGATAGATGTCGTATGACGTGAACACCATGTGGAACTCAACGTCAACGTCCTTACTGAAGGCAGTCGCATCCAGCACGCTTGCGAGTTCATCAAGGGTGTACTTGTCACCCCGCATCCTTCGCTCCTCGAGCACATCCAAGCATACGAAGCCACACGTCGAAGCCTTGGGCGACTTCGTCATGCCTTCTAGCTTCAGCACCTGAACCGGCGTATAGCCCAACCACTCGGCGTCTTCCAGAGCATCAGCCGCATCGGTATACGAATGCCATTCAGACGTCAACTCGTCCAGGGAGCAGCCGAACTGATCCGACGTAACAATACTGTCGTCGGCCATTACAGCTATCTCACTTTGAGTAGGAAAGTCCACATCCTCGCAATACGCTTCGCGGTCGATCGAGAACCTATCATGGTTGCTATAGTTGGCTTGCTGTTCGTTGTCATCCGAGTCGCTGCAAGCGGCCACCGACAAAGTCAGCAGCGCCAGAAGCAACGCTAACAGTCTCATCCTCATTGTCAAAAATCCAATCTGTTTGGTCCAACGCGTGGTCGATCGCGGCGGGCTGCTGCGATATGGGGTTATTTTATCACATTTGCGGTAATTTGTAAATACTCATGAGATCAAGAATAACACATTCGCATGTTAACAATTTGTACAAAAATGAGATGGCAATATTACAAATTTGCACAGTAATGACCATGCGAATTCAAAGCAAGTCTGACACGATTTAGTCTGATATTTACAGATCAACATTATTGCTGGTTGGTCACTGTTATACTATAGTAGGTATATCACATGAAGTAGCACTTCGTGTGCGAACCCGACCTCTAACCATGAGGTCATGAACCAGGAGATACAAGTGGAGCAACCGTTTGCCATCCACCCCACCAACAAAGCAGGGGGTGATACTGATCCCACGCCAGGCTGGCGCAAGCTGGTACTGACAAAGTTGCCGCCCGGGCAGACCGTGGCTGGCATCATTCATGAACTGGAAGGAATTCGCTGGGCCACATTCAGCGCGGCTCTTGAACCACAGTTCGCCGGCAATACAGTGCTCTTCCATGTCAATCGGTCGAGTGCATATGCCTCCGGCAAGAGCATCACTGAGCTCGTGACGGCAGTAGAGCTGCGGATGCACAAACTCTTCAATATCGAGCCAGTTGCAGCGCCTGGCGCCGAGACCGACGGCGACTCCGTCGATCAGGCCGCCCAGCGGCTCATCGAGACGTTAGGTAACGCTGCAGATCAGGTTCGTGTTGCAGCCGAAGAGTTTGCTACCATGGTGGCAGGCAGTGCCGCCGCCACGGCAAACAATGTATTCGCCAGACTGGATCAGCTCGGAGAGGCTGCCGACAGAACCGACCTCAGAAAGCTGGTGAGAATCAGGCGCAAAAAGGGAGGTGGGCTACGCATCGACATTCAGCCCGACGCGGCATTCGGCGGCAAGTCAGCTAGCAAGAAAGCAAACAAAGGCAAGTAACGCCCAGCCGACCATAAGTCCGGGAACCCCAAATTGTGGGGTTCCCGGCAGGCCAAAGCATCTCCTGGTTCAATCATAATCATTAAATCGGCCAAAGCAGGTCTGGCCTACTTATGACTTAGTAACCTACATCGTATCCTTAAAACAGCTTGTGCTATACTTTAAGCAAAATTTGCAGATGCGATGAAACATATAATTACACGGTTACTCTCGATGCGACTCTCACCAATGAAGGTGTTCATGTTGCTCTTTGCCGTAGTAGGCCTCATAGCCCTCACACGCTCGTTCGCAACAACCTCTCCTAATGCCAAGGTATCTGAGGCCGAGGCATATTCTTCGGAGAGCGACACCACAATCTCATCTGATGCTGCGGCCTCTAACTCATCTTATCTGCAATTTGACGCGACAAGCTCGGGTGGTGCCACCTGCGATCTGAACGCCACAACAGCCAACTTTGCCTCACAGGTCAGTGCGGCAACCGCCGGGCAGACCATTTGCCTGAGCAATGGCAATTACGGCACGTTTACAGGCACAAATAAAGCAGTAACAATTAGGGCGGCATCGGGCGCGACGCCTGTGATGAACATTGACTTCGGAAATGGTGACACGGGATTCACATTAGACGGCATGACCGGCATGAGTGGAGATATTGTCGGCAGTGCCAGCAACATCACCATCAAGAACTCAGTCTTCACATCCAGCATCCATGTAGGTACGTCGATTGCAAATGCCAACATCGTACTTGACGGCAATACACATATGAACATATCACCAGGACAGTTTGACTATGCGGGACGGATTCATTTGGATGCGACCGGAGTTCCATGTGGTATCACCGTTAGAAACTCTACCATCGGTGGTGGATACTCGGACGGCATTCGGGCCGACTGCAATGGTATTTTGATAGAGGGCAACAAGTTCATAGATATACAAGACGCTGAGCCTTATCACGCCGATCCAATTCAGGTATATGGTGGACGAAATGTCGTAATACGCAAAAACTTGTTTGACAATAGAGGGACTACTGGTTTGCCAAATGCTTCAGTGGCAGCATATGTCATGTTAACCGATGGGCAAAGTATCACACTCGAAGATAATGTGTTTCGATCGCCTGGCTACACGTTCTTAATAGAAATGGGCGTCGATAACGGCTCAAGTATCATTCAAAACAACACTGCCGAAACAGGCACGTGTGGGTATGGTCAACCATGCGGCCAATTTTCGATAGCTGGGGGCTCACCGACGGTGCGCAATAACATTCTTGGGCGCGTTCCAACCTCTGGAAGCGTATATAATATGGCTTATGGCGGTTCTGTCAGTGGTACTAATTTCCTCGGCACACCAGTATTCGTCGGTGGAGCAACACGAACCAACTATGAAGACTTTTACCTTGCTACTGGCTCGCCTGGAAAAAATGCGGGGTCGGATGGTAAGGATGTAGGGATTCGGTAGGGGTTTTAGCTCACAGGTTTATTATTTCAACGCTCAAACATGCTCTTACCGTAAAACTAGTAAAACATCCACCTACACATTGGCGTGATGCGTGAGTGCCTGCAACAGCTTAGCCGGCCCGCCAGTCGATGGGCCAGCATAGCGCGCGAGAACCTCGCTACTGATGTCCAGGGGAGCAAACCAACCAAACTCTTGTATGTCGTCAGTCGCTCGTATTTTATCCGCGGGCACTTTGACGCAGTAGAAGAGGTTGGCTCTGGGTACGCCATTTACTACCGAGCCGATGGCGGCGTGTGCAATTTCGTCTGTTATTTCGATTTCTTCTGGCGAAACTCCGAGCTCCTCGGCAAGTTCTCGCGGCAGCGCTTCGGCGATATGCTCGCCATAGTCAACGCCTCCGCCCGGAAAGCCCCACCAGTCATCGTCCTTTTCGCGCACCAGCAGCACTTTGCCCTCATGATAAATGAGCGCCCTGATGGCAAGGCGATAGAGGCAGTCGTCGATTTTGTTTAGGTTAGGGTTGATTGGCATGATGTTTACTCAATTTCTTTTTAGAAGTAATAATCTTCCATCCATATAAATAGGCTGCTCCAAACAACAGAGGCAGTACAAAGCAAGAGAACATAACCAATGCCGTGCCTGCAGTCGTCTGGTCGCCGCCTCTGCAATACCAATTATCTGCCATACGCCCCCTAATACAGCTCTTCGATGCATTCCCTGTTAAATGCATGAATGTAAAGAGAGCAGCAATAACTATGGGCACTGCAGGCATAATCATTAATGTGTAGATGAGTTTCTCATTCTTGGGCCTGAGCCACAGCAGTACAGCTGCAGGGACCCATAAAAAACTTAAGGAAATTATCCAAAACACAACTCCGTAGAGCAACGATTCTGTAGGATAGCTGGTGACCTCGCAAAGCAGATACTTCTCCTTAACACCATCCTTACTAGGCATCCGGTAGGACTCACACCCTTGCACAGACAAAGTAGCCAAGAAGAAAAGTACGAACATTGTAAACAAAAACGAAAGGGATACTACTAGAATTCGTCTTTTACGAAGTTTCTCGATCATTGTCGCAGTGTAGCAAAGTGGGGCTTTTGTTTGTCAATACCTGAGTTGGAAAGGAGGCCTGGCCTACTTCAGCCCCCATCCGCCCGACGAAGCGTAGCCAACGGCGGAATATCAGCAAAACCATCCGAACCTGCCAGGCGACTATTGACGATATACAACACATAGCGCTCTTCGCCGTTCAGGTTAAACGCATATTCATCGCCTTGGGCTTGCTCAACCAACTTGTGCCACAGCTCGTGCGCGAATAGTATTGTGTCGTAGTCATAGTCGTCATAGTCGTCAGTCGTAAGCAGCATCATATGATCCTGTGGGCTCACATCAATACCAAACAGGTTGGCGTCTGCGACTGGTGTGGTGGCGCCGGCTTGTTGGCAATGTGCATCCTCGTCGGCTTGTGACTTTAAAAAATGCACGCGCATGTTGCCCAAACAAGCTGGACGCGCGGCAATGACGATGGGCAGCGGCAGCGAATTGTTGTGTTTGCCCGATAAAATTACTTCTCGGATGCAAGCCAGCCGCTTGGCGTCACTCTCAAGCATGAAGTCTGGCTCTGCATATAACAGGGCGCGTTCGGTCTGCTCGATAACATCTAGGTTGAGCAGCTCTAGCTCGCCGCCAAAGGCGTAAATTTCGTAACGGTTACCCGTAATTGTGGAGGTGTGCTCGGCAACCTTATGGTCAAAATAGCCGTTGTAGTAGTCTACGACCGCCTGACCCATGTCAAGCAAGCTGGGTGTGCCCATCTCATGCGCTGAGCTTTGGCTATGCTGAATAATGCTCAGTGCTACGTCGTTGTCGGCTCTGTCTGGCTGAGGCGCTTTTGGTATAGCTTTGGGCACTTCCTGATGGGTGACTGAGTCAGGCGCCACCTGTTCTGCGCCCATACAAGCAACCTGAGGCTGCTGCATACCCGGCGAGTCTGCCTGCAAACCACGCACAACCTGCAACGAATCACGATTTGTGAGGCCGTTAATGAACACCGAACCAACCACCAGCCCACCAAGGAGTCGAGCCCTGCGTCTGCGCTTAGCATCGCGCAGCACTAATGCCTCCGGTTTAGCGGGTGGTTTATGCTCTTGTGCCCACTCCGGCCCAAGCACTATTCGGCCGAGCCTGTGCCCAATAGGCTGCTTTTCTTTATGGGCCACAACTAGCTCATCGGGCGTATCAATCCGTACCTCTGTCTCTGTCATATCTTCATAACATAGGGGATACGCTTGAAAAAAACCACCCTTTATCAGATAATTACTACGCGCATTTTAACGAGCGCGCATTTTTTGCTATAGCAGCAGAATGTTTACATCATCACATATTGGGGATTAGCCAAGTGGTAAGGCACATGGTTTTGGTCCATGCATTCGGGGGTTCGAATCCCTCATCCCCAGCCATGGTTTTTTGATGAGACTTTAGTCTCGTCCAAAAACCATGATTCGGTTATGTGGGGTTAACAGAACGGTTCGTTGGAGCGAGCAACGCGAGCGGAAAAGGCGAAGCCGCTATCCCTTCTCCCCAACCATGAGACTATTCAATCAAGAGAGATGTCCAATTTGGGCATCTTTTCCTTTGACAAAAAATCATCACACCTTAGGGAAGTTTGAGAAAGTTCGAATCCCGTCTCCACGGTACGAAGAGGTGTTAATGAGCATGATAAAATCAGGTCAGCTAAGTAAGGGGGTTAGTCATTATCGGGCTGTCTGATCTTATCAACGTAGAGAGTCTAGGTATTTTTGTAAGTGCTTTCTTAGGCGCATTCTTCGCTTT
>CAZHXE010000012.1:0-16579 GCA_964536005.1 uncultured Candidatus Saccharibacteria bacterium | reverse complement strand
GTGGAGCGGTGCGTGTATTTAGTATCTCGCCACAAGGTGACGAGCAAATTGTAATGTTTCATATGCCTGGCGAATTCTTCCCTACCTCATGGATTTATGGGAAGTCACCCGGTACGCTCTTCTTTTATCAGACTATCTCCGAAAGCGTGGTTGCTTTTGTCCAGCGCGAGGAACTGCTGCAGTACATGAACGCAGAGCCGACTCGTATGGAGGCCATGCTTGAGTATTTCGCATCCAATTACTCTGCCTCGCTCATACGCATAAACGCGCTACAGCAGCCGAGGGCACGGGACAAGATCCTATATACACTATACTTTTTGTGTCAACGCTACGGAAAAGTGATAGGCCCTAAAGTTCGTATTCTCCTAACGCTCACTCATCAAGACATGGCTGGATTAGTCGGACTCACGCGTGAGACCGCCGCGGTTGAGTTGCATCAGCTTAAGAAGCAAGGTGTGATTTCGTATCGACAGCAGCGCTACTTGATTGATATGGAGGCGCTACTGGCGCTGATTGGTGAAGATAGCTTTCGGAATCTTTCGATACAATCGCAAGACGACTAGTTGTCTGATTGATCGGCGCGTGGCAAGCAAATCGTGACGGTGGATCCCACGCCCTCTTCTGAGTGAAAATCAATGGTTCCCTGATGTGCCATAATGACGGTTTTTGCCAAGTACAACCCCATGCCGCTGCCACTTACAATGTTGGAGAGCTCGTTTGGTATGCGCGAAAACTTTTTAAAAAGGAAGCGCTGATCCTTGTGTGAAACACCCACGCCATTATCGGTGACCGATACAATCACATCACGGTCACCTGTCCGAATTGATACGTTGATTTTTCCGTGGTTTTTGGTGTATTTAGAGGCATTAGAGATTATGTTTTCTACTGCCATGCGTATATAAAGTTTGTCGCCCATAACTATGGTTGGCATGTCTGGCAAATGAAGCTTTATATCGTGCTTTTTAACTTTGTTGGCTACATTTTTTTGTTCCTCTAAGATGTCAGAAACTAGCTGACCAAGATCAAACTCGCGCATTTCCATTTTGAGCTGACCTGCGTCTGACCGTGCTACAAACAACATTTCGTTAATGGTACCAAGTTGACGCTCATTGCTTTGATACGCTTTTTCTACAAGGTTCGCTTGGGTTTCGTTTAGCGTACCGGCAAAGCCTTCACGTAACATGCCGATGTATTGCTTTACGCCGGTTGCAGGTGTGCGCAATTGGTGCGAGGCCAGAGCAAGTAGCTCGTCTTTCGCCTGTTGAATGTTGAGCTCTTCTTTTCTCGACAACACCCTGGCGCGATTCTTCAGCAACAAATAAATGAAGCTGGCAACGATAGCGCTTATGCAGAGTCCAACAACCAGCACTGAAGTCGGTCGAGATCTGAGCCCTGTGCCTACGATGTTTACATCGGCCGTCCCACCAATTCGCCAAATGGTGTCATTGTGATTTAGTTCTACTTCATGACTCAGTGTTGTTTCGTTGCTTTGGATGGACGCGTAGTTTGTGCTTTGGTAGACCACTTTATCGGTTGGCACGAGCGTGTTTATTTTAAAGCCGTAACTTTCGGCTTGGCTTGAAATGACTTGTTTAATAAAATCCTCAGCCCGAAACGGCGTATAAATGTAACCGGTTAGCTGTTGCCTGCGCTCGGCTACTGTGTCGGGTATGGTGGAGCCTGTGTACACTGGAACGTATAGTAAAAATGCGGGCTTAGCGTTTTCGTTACCTCTGTCTTGCAAGAGATTTGTTAAGCCGCTCAAGGTTGCCTCGCCAGTGTCTCTGGCGTGTTCCATCGCCAACTTACGAACCTTATCCGTGAGCATGTCGTAGCCTAGCACGCGCTCATTTTTTTGCGTGGCAGGTTCAAGAAATAATACTGATACGTAGTTAGTGCGCTTGCCCTTAGGAAAAACCGCATAGGTTGAGTCGCCAGTTTTTTCTCTTGCAGAGAGTATGTACTCAGGCAGTTCATCTTGTTGTATGATCGGAGCGTAACCCATGCCTAGCATGCCCGGGTAGCGCGTATCTATATTTAGGTTTGCGACATAGCGTTTCCAGTCGGCGCGAGTCATGTCTGGCTTGACGCTGAAGAGTGCCGCGCTGCTTCGGAGAGCGTCTTCGTAAACCAAAAGTCTGTCCTCGATACGGTTAGCTACGGCCTGGTTGGCTTGCACAAGGCTCGAGTAATGCTCGCGTTCCAAGTTAGACTGTGTTGTTGACCAACTAAAGAGCGTTACTACTACAAAAGCGGCAAATACAACCGCAGTGGGCAAGATTTGCAACAGCACAGTTTCACGCTTTCTTGGTAACGAACGCGAATTAATAAAAAACATCTTATGCGTATACTACCCTTATTATGTATCTGTTGGAGTAAGAATTATTACAAAGTACTATATTAGACCTTTGGGTTCACTCGTAGTGCTTATATGAGGTGCTATACTGTCCGTATAAATGAATATGAAACCGTATGTTATTTAGCAATGATGATCTAAACAGGCTACGCAGCGACTTAGGCTCTGCCCAAAACATGGCTGAGCTAAACCAGCGGATTGTTGACGGCCCATTCACATCTAAAATGCTTGCTACTACGCTTGACCTCGGTATAGTGGTGTTTTTGCAGGTTGATGGAGCTAAAAAAACAATTCAACGAATTGCTCTTTCCAACACCGAACAAGCTAAGGGCGCGCGCAGTGTGTCTGCTATACCGTTTCATGATATTGTCATACCGCTTGATGACGAAGAAAACATAATTGCTACTGCTATTACTACTGGTAAATATACCTTAACAGAAGATTGGCAATACTTATTCACTCCAGCACTTACCCCTGACGAGGCGCGCAGGAATCAGGCTGCTGCTAGCATTGAGTGCAGCATAGCTTGGCCCCTTAGCTCAGGCGATGGTGGCGCACTTATTTTTAGCTTTTTTCAGCCCCCAGAGTTTATTAGCGATGAACACCTCGAATTTATACAGGCCTATGCTCAGCTCGTTGATGAGGTGCTTGGGTCTTCTGTAAGTCTAAAGTGATCCAAAAGCGCAGAACCTGGCTGCATCTCTGTGCACCGTCCATCTGTCCAAGTTGCGATTGCCTGTAGCCCTTTTTCAGGCTGCGTCGGATCAAAAACTAGGGTGCAGTAAGTATTAGGCTTAGGATTTGGACCTATGAAATTAAATTGTTCCAAGGGGTGGCCGTATCCTTGGGATAGCGGCCGAAGCTCACCAAAGTCTTGCACAATGATCAAACCACCTGGTTTGAGTAGCGGTAGCGCATTATCGAACATTCGCTCTCTGCCTCGCTCGTCGTTTAGATACAATGATGTGGAAAATACGGCAAGATCGTAGCGATCGGACGGATCATCTTTGTCGATATGTTCGCGCCATCCATTTATGAACTCTGGCGGGTCGCCAATAGCGCGAAAATCTGCTGTAACGTGCTGAATAATGTCTGTATTAGAGTCACGCACAGCTTCTAGACGAGTGTACTCTTGCCATTTCTCTGGCGTGGCTTCTGATGGGTATCTGCAAGCGCCAATAAATTTACCCCAGCGCTCATCGGTTATGGGCCATAAATCTATGCCAACACTTAGGCCAAGTTCGACTTCACGCGCCAGTAGTTGGTTGACGCCCTGATGCAGGTACCTCGCTGCTGCCGGACTCAACGTTGCTGCAAGCCGTTCTGGCTCAGTTGCCGAACCGTACTCCACTTCTATACCGTCTAAAGGTGTTTCTGGATCAATCAGCACAGCCAAATTGTGGTCACGAGCCGAACCGATATTAAGCACGCGCAGCGGTTCTTGTGCGCCTATCATACTGTCGGGAAAATACATCCCCATAACAAGTTTCGTACCGCGGATGCGCCGAGCGATGTCGCTACCTACTCGAAATGCCAAAATACTAAAATACAGGTCATCTAATGCCGTCGGATTATTAAGTGTCTCATGTACTAATTCCGCCCAATGAACATGTTGTTCGTACGGATACGGCGCGGGATTGCTCGGTTCATCATAGAGGGGGCGCTGCTGCATGTGGCGCTGTAAGTGGTGTAGCGCATATGCCGGAGGAAAAGGCGATGACTTGCGTCGAGCCCTTATCGCTTTAGCCAACACGGCTTGCACAGATTCTGGCGCCGCCTCAAGCGCAACGTATGTGGCCACCGCGAATTGACCAAGATAATAATCGGGCTCGCCATCAAGCGAAGGTGGATTAACGGCCATATCTAGGCACGCGGCTTGTAATTCAGCAATTTCTGGATACGCTGCTAAGTTTGGATTGCTAGACATATTGAACTAAAAAGAGCACCACATTGCTTAGCGATGCAACTTACTAATACTAGGGGCGTACATGTGACGGTGATTTAAGCGTGTCAGCCACAAGCTGCAATAAATCTTTTGGTGAGGCCCAAGCTTTAAGAATATAACGATCCGCGCCAAGGCGGTGAGCATCATCAATTTCACTTTGTGTGTCTAAATTGCTAAACACTAATATCTTTACGTCTTCATGCTCACCTTGCGCTTTATAACGCTTAAGGAATTCGATTCCTCCAATGTGTGGCATCCGCAAATCAAGCAATATTAAGTTAGGCTTAAATATATCAGCTTTATCCAGGGCTTCACCGCCATCATTAGCCACCTCAACAGCGTAACCGCCACTCTCCAGGATCATTTCGTAGGCATCGGAAAGTGTCGTCTCATCTTCAACGATCAGAATTCGTTTCATATTACTCATATTGAACCATACCTTTACTGGCGTGCGTGTAAGAATTCCTACAAAGTGCGCTACTTGTATCTAATATCGACCTCTGCATCAAGATCATCGGCCTTAGACTCGGCCGTATCTGCCACCTGCTTGGCGGCACGTTTTGCCATGCCTTCAGCTCGCTTGGAGGCATCTTTAGCCTTTCCGCGCATTTTTTCGGCATGATCTCGAAGATCCGATCGAACCTCCGCGCCACTCTTAGGCGTGAGTAAGAGCGCCATAGCTCCGCCAATGACCATGCCCGTCAGCAAAGTCGCACTATAACTGGATGTTTGCATGTTTGCCCTATCTTGCATAAAACGTTCTCCTAAATTTAGGTTTGCATTATCTAAACTATGTCCATTGGCCGCAGAATTAAGCACTTACGTATGAACTTATTATCGGGTTGCAAGGGTTGACGTGGGATCGGTGCGCTCAATGGCTGATCGGGGTGCAGTGACTGCACTTGGTATGTGTGGCGGTGCGGTCGGATTGAGTCGTTTTTAAAGGTGATACGCATAATAAGTCTATCCTCCTCGCTTTGCGTTAGTGTTAGGAACTTTATAATGTTTGGCCCTGGCTTTCGAAATGCCAATTGCCACAGCCTGGCGCTTACTTTTGACTGGCTGGTCTGAATTGCCAGATTTTAGCGTGCCAGTTTTATACTTATGCAACGTTTTAGAGATTTCGCGCTGTGCTTTGGGTCCGTACTTATTCATATAGTTTCCTCGCGTAAGAGACACTTAGTGGCCGCATGATTATCGTAATAAGCATGCGGCCTTGGTTTATTGTCGGAAACTCTTAAGGTCTGAGTTAGGATCGACCTCCTCTGGATCCTGGGATTCATCTGGGTTGTCTTCGTCCATTCACTACCCCTTTCTGTCGAGCTTATGTGCACGTTAGGTGCTTGCTTGACACACCTAGCCTACCTGTATTCATGTCATAGCACAGTAAATTAAATTACTAAGTGATATGCCGGGTGGAACATGTATATGATCTTAGAATAATCCACCAAAGCCCGCACCTCGATTAGCACGTTCGCGGTCACGCTGTGCCGCCTCTTCGCGCTGCTGCGCCTCGTTTAATTTAGCTTGGGCTTTATCAACCTCCTGCTGTTGATTATCTGCTTGAGTTTCAAGTTTGGCGGCCTCTTCGCGTTTTCGTTGAGCTTGGTTACGTAGATCCTCAATTGAAGGCATTGTTATCTCCTCTAGTTACTGCATTAATGGACAACTTCGTTGGTATTGGCAAACTGACGCGTGAGCCATACTGCCAAATACAGGCCGGCGATTCCAACTAATATGTAGATAAGCTCACTTAACGTGCTGCCTGCATTAAACAGCTCATCGACTAAATTAAAGTCGAACGCGCCTACCAGTCCCCAATTTATCGCACCTATTATTACAAGCGTAAAACTTAGCCAGTCTAGCCAGTTATTGCGCATCGTATCCCCCTTTGTATAATTTATGTTCTTAAGCTTCACCTAAGTGCTGGAAAATATTTCTAAGCAACTAGGTAGCCAGGATACTATCACGAACTACGAGCCCTGAAAGTAAGCAATACTACAGGCTAAATCAGCCAAGTGTTACCGACGTAAAATTACTTACAGCTAAGTATGACTACCAGCTATATGCTTGGGTGGCCATTAACTAACAACCAAGGAGGGCTTAAATGGCGAATAGTAATAAAAAAGGCAACCGTGGTGGCGGTTTCGCAGCAATGAGTCCAGAAGATCGTGAAGCGGCTGCGCGCAAAGGCGGTCAGAACAGCGGCGGCAACTTTAAAAATAATCCTGAACGAGCGCGTGAGGCAGGGCGCCGTGGGGGGAGCCGCTAAAAAGGTCAAGCCCACGTCAGCCGAGCAGCAAACTAGCTAATTAGTTTGCGCCGCTGGTTCCTACTTATACAAAATACCGTAGCACGCGTGCTACGGTATTTTATTGAATGCTTGCGGTAGGGTTTGAGTAACTAATGTGCTACGCTTTATCCATATGTTATCTATTAAACAACTCTCAAAAGATTACGGTTCGCAGGAAAATATTTTCCATGCTCTTAAGGATGTCAATTTAGACATCGCTGAGGGCGAAGCTATAGCTATTGTCGGCAAGTCCGGATCGGGCAAGTCAACGCTCATGCACTTAATGGTCGGCCTCGATACCCCTACCACGGGCGAGGTTGTAGCTGGTGAGGGCGACATTTTTAAACTCGATACCGATGATTGGCGCGGAAAGCGCGTTGGAATTGTATTCCAGCAATTCTTTTTACAGAGTAACAACACCGTCTTAGACAATGTGAGTCTACCCCTTAAAATCCAAGGCGTCTCCAAAAAGATCCGGGAGCGTGCAGCTCTTAGCGCACTACAGGAAGTCGGCTTAAAAGATAAGGCCAAGAATAAGGCGAATGACTTGTCTGGCGGTCAGAAGCAACGCGTTGCTATTGCTCGCGCTATTGTCACTAAACCCGACATTTTGGTGGCAGATGAGCCAACTGGTAACCTGGACAGCGAAAACGGAACCGTAGTTGCCGATCTGCTCTTTAAGCTTAATAAAAAGAATAAAACGACGCTTGTGATGGTAACGCACGATGAAGAGCTGGCAGAAAAGTGTCAGCGAGTCGTTCGGCTGCGCGATGGCGAAGTTGTTTCCGTAACTAATGGGCAGGCTGCCAAAAGGAGCAAGATCCAATGAAAACATTAGACCTTGTCCGCACCGCAAATTCTAATCTGTCGCGTAGCAAATTACGTACGTTCTTAACGGTTCTTTCTATTGTCATAGGTACTTTTACGCTCGCTATGTCGCTTGGGCTAGGCGAAGGTATCCGTGGATACATCACGTCACAAATTGGTTCGTATTCCGATGCAAACCTGTATCGAGTTGTGCGTGAGGGTGCAGATAGCTTTCAGGGCAGCTTTAGTCCTGCAGAGCCCAAAGAATATAAAGAGGGTGGCCCGCAAACGTATACTGATCTTAGCCAGCTGCTCTTGAATGATGACGATATCGAAAAAATCAGGAACGTAAATGGCGTACAGGATGTACGGTTGCCCTATCAGGCATCGGTTGAATACATTACGGGCACTGATGGCAAGCGCTACGCTGCTCCTGGCGATGTTATAATTCCTGAAATAGAAAAATCGTATTTGGCCGGCAGCGCACCGTCAAATGATGCGCTTAATCAAGTGGTGCTTTCAAATAAGTACTTGGCTGTGCTTGGCGTTAGCTCTCCTGAGGATGCTATCGGCAAAACCCTGCCAACTTCTTATAAGCTTAAAGATGGCTCTATAAAGACGTACGACTTTGAAGTAGTTGGTATCATCGCACCAAGTATTTTTGATCAAGTTGTCAACGTTACAGAAGCCCAGGCGAAAGAAATTGCCGCACTGCAAAAGGGCGGCTTAGCAATGACTTTTGGTCAGATATTTGTCAGTAAAGAGGCTGACGTGAGTGAGGCAGACCTTAAGGCAGCATTCAAGGCACAGAAATTTGAAGCAAGCTCAATCAAAGATGCTGTCAGTACAATCAACGGCGTAATTACGGGCGCACAGTTGGGGCTGGGCGCATTCTCTGCCATCGCCATCCTATCGGCAGTGGTTGGTGTTGTTAACACACTTTTCATGGCGGTACTGGAGCGAACTAAAGAGATTGGATTGTACAGGGCATTGGGGGCAAAACGCCGTACCATTTTTGCGTTGTTCAGTGTCGAGGCTGCACTCATCGGATTTTGGGGTGCTGTGCTTGGCATGTTGTTCGCCAACCTTGCTAAGCTCGGCATCAATGCGCTTGCTAGTAACACCTTCCTCAAAGGCGTTGAAGGGTATCAGTTACTTGAACTACCAGTAAGCTTTCATCTAATTATCATAGGCGTAATTATGTTGGTCACGCTCATTGCAGGTCTTATTCCCGCCATCAAGGCATCACGTTTGCATCCTATTGATGCGCTCAAATACGAATAAGTAAGCATATAAAACAAAAACGATGGCACAACTTTCGAAGAGACAAATAGAGGGGTCAGGTTGGCTGCGTTTAATGCTCATAGCGAGCATACTCGTGTCCACAGTCATGGCTATACTCTACTTTGTCCTCATACCGCTTTTCCCTACCATTACTGAATATTACTTTCCGGAACAAGCCCAAATTTTTGAGGCAAAGCGAATGATTCTTCTACTGCATATCTTTGGCGGCACAACCGCGCTTGCAACTGGTGCTGTTAATCTTAGGCTTGGGCTCCGTGGCGAGCGAACATCACGACACAAATTGCTTGGCAAAATATATGCACTTGCGGTTACAGTCGGCTCAGTGGCAGGAGGATATATGGCCTTTTACTCATTCGGTGGTAGAGTCGCGCACGTCGGGTTCTTTGTGCTTGCGCTGTTGTGGGTTACGACGCTTATTTTTGCACTTTATGCTATTGCTGTGTTGCACGATGAGCGTAAGCATTCATTTTGGATGATTATCAACTTCAGCTTAACCTTTGCGGCTGTGACGTTGCGGCTCCAAGTAATCCCACTCGGCGCTTCTAGTGAACTGTTTGCAAAAGCCTACCCAATCATCGCTTGGACGTGCTGGGTTCCGAATCTTATAATCGGTACATATTTGGCACGTCGTTACCAACAAACCTTTGCCAAGAAATAATCATTTGCCATTTGTATAAACCACGGTATGATTAGGACGCTTATATGATCGAATACTTCATTCAGTTACTAGAACGGCTTTCAGAACATTTGCCGCTGCCAATCTTTACGTTTGTTGGCGCTTTTGTTGAAGAGTTAATCGCCCCCATCCCATCCCCGTTTGTCATGACACTGGCAGGCTCATTTGTGCGTTCGCAAGGTCAGCATATGAGCTACTTAGTGCTACTAGCCATTACTGGCATGATTGGTAAAACGATCGGTTGCTTCTTGATTTATCAGATCTCCATGCGGTTTGAACACGTGATTACGCACCGGTTTGGTAAATATGTCGGTCTTACGCAGGGCCAAATCGATAAGATAAGCAAGCGGCTTCAGAATTCAGGCAGACAGAACCTCACCATTTTTATTTTGCGTGCAGCTCCAATTATCCCAACCGCACCTGTTTCGATTGTCGCGGGCCTATTGCAGCTAGAGCAACGGGGCTACTTAATCGCTAGCGCAGCCGGTGTGTTTGTTCGTAACGTCTTTTATCTTTACCTTGGCTACACAAGTGTTAATGCACTGGAAAATATCAATAATAACCTCAACAGCGTCGAGACCATTGGCTATGTCATTGTCCTTGCAGGTGTCGCGGGAATTATTCTCTATATTTATAAAAAGCGCCGCGAGTTTTAAATTCATTTTAAGCATTTCGCTTGACGCCTATGGTTAATGCTGTTACAGTACGCCCGATGAATCAACAATACTCAGCTTCATTTTGGCATCGTCGTTATAGCCGCCGATATACGGGGTCGTATTGTTGTATGCAAAAATTTTAGCCGCCTAGCGCGTTAGCATCCTAAGATAACCAAAAGCCCCGCATGTCGGGGCTTTTTTTCTGGCTAATGATCTGGTGGCAAAGCTAATTTTTGTTACCGGATCGCTTATTCAGAAATAGTCTCTGAAGAGTGAAATGCACTTTTACACCTTCTTCCTGAAAGGGCCTAGCCTAAGCTATGTTCACCAGCAATTTGAGCCCGCATGACATTCGTGAGCAACAACTCTCGGGTTGGTCGCACAAGGTTTGTGACGTCCCCTACCGCCTCAGCGCACTGGAGGTAGATACGATCACCCATTATATTAGGCGCTATTTGGCCTACTATCCGAACATGCGCACATTTGGACTCGAGAAAACTTGGGTAATGAATCGGCTTGGCATACCTTGTCTATGGTTGCGTTTGGACATTGTGCCAACGCAAGACGGACTTGTGGTGTTCGAGATCGAAGACCGCTCGTCCGGTATGGGTGAAGCGCCGTTGCTCAATCCGCAAATGGGTGCAATTCTTGATCAAGTCTCGTCGGCTTGGCCAAAATTTGCCAGTATCCAGAGCGTGCAGCACAGCGGGTCGGATGATAGCTTGCGCTGGCCTGTGATGAGCCTCGACGATTACCTAGCACTCGGCAGTACTGATCTTCTAGTGCTGCCACGCTGTGAACCGCATGAGCTAGCCTTCCATGTCCTGGCTGATCGCTCGATCGGCCCTGTACGTTCCGAGGGCGACAAGAGCTATGGTCGTGGCTTGGGGCTATGGGACGAAGTTGTCGATGCAGACGACATCAACTACGCTTTGCCTTGGGCAATCAAGCGCGTCCAAAGCAGCAAGATGCAAGGTGTCAAACTGTATGTCCCTGGACGCTCGAAAGATCGTCCTCGTGGGTGCGTCTCCGTGACGCAAGCACGCAGCTTTGCCGAGGAATGCATAAACAACGACGGTGCGGTTTACATCCAACCGCTCACTGAACCTCCTCAATGCGCGCTTGGGCGCTTCATGCTGCGACCATTCGTGTTGTTTGACATGAACCGTAACGAATGGGTCCTGGCAGGAGGTGAATGGCTCGCGATGGATAACTATCGCCTGCACGGTACCAGCGCTACGGTCTTCGGACCGCTGGTGCTTCCTGAGGGATACGAGCAAGGTGTGTATTTCGGGTCTCGGATAAACTGAAGGAGTAAGCCGCACGAGACCACCCCCCAGGCCACCGCGAGATTTTAAACCTCGCGGTGGCCTGGGTAAAAATCACTTACAATAATTGCAGGAGTTATAAAACATGGAAAAAATAATAGAAAAGCTAATTTGTTTTAAAACGATTACGGGCGAACACGAGGCCATAGATGCTTGCCTTGAATACGTATCAAGTTTATTTAGTGACTCCACATTTAAGGCTACGCGAAATCTGGCTAGTGAGCCACCGTACCTGGTTTTGACTGGCTCTGAGCCTGTAGAAACCTGGTTGTACGCCCATGTTGATGTGGTGGCGGGTAAAGATGATATGTTTACGCTTCGGCGTGACGGTGACAGGTTTATTGGTCGCGGCACATATGATATGAAGGCCATTGTTGCTGCTTACCTTAATGTTATGCTTAGCAATCCTGCTGCAAGTGTGGGTCTCATGTTAGTGTCTGATGAGGAATCTGGTAGGTCGCTCAGCACCAAGGCTTGCATTGATCGTTTTATAACTGGTGGCGAGCTGATTATATTACCTGATGGTGGCGGGCCTCTCATGTACGAAACTGGCGCAAAAGGTGCTTTGTGGCTAGAACTAACTGTAAGCGGCAAGGCTGCCCATGGGTCACGTCCCTTTTTGGGTGAAAATGCAATAGAGCGAGCAGTGCAAATTACGGACGATTTAAAGAATGCCCTGCAGGTTGATAACACTTCGAGTATGCCCGACGCAACTACGCTCACTGTTAGTCGTCTGGATGGCGGCGATAGTATTAATGCAGTCCCAGATAAAGCCACTGTTGGCCTGGATTTGCGATATGCGCATGCGGCTATACGCGAAACTTGTATTAAAAAGCTAGATGATTGCTCTGATGTAACCTATAAAATTCTGCTCGATGTGGAACCCTTTAAGTCCGATCTTGAGTCACCTAAAACTCAACAGCTCTTGCGATTCTTAAACAAAGAACTCGAGGCACCGCTTAAGCCCACCTATTCGCTCGGCGGCTCAGATGCGGGCTATTTTGCCTCTGCGGGTGCACTTCCGTTTGTATTTTATCCGAACGGAGGAGGCCATCATGGCGATGATGAGTGGGTGTCGCTTACTTCGCTTAAAGCCATCGCAGCCGGACTGAGTCGCTATCTTGAATCAATCTAAAGCAGGCTACTATTTGCTATACTTATCGGATGAATATACCTCAGCCAGCGCCAAAGTTTTCGCTATTAGATCAAAATGGTACGACAACTACACTTGAAACATTTAGGGGCAAATGGTTGGTCCTGTACTTCTATCCTAAGGATGGCACCCCAGGCTGCACAGTCGAGGCTTGCAGTATGCGTGATTCACGCGACGCACTTGCTGAAATCGGCGCACAGGTAGTTGGCATATCTAAAGACACGATTAGCTCACATCAAAAGTTTCAGAAGAAATTTGATCTAAACTTTACCCTACTCAGTGACGAAGACGGAACCGTTATACAGGCATATGAAGCTTGGGGCAAGAAAATGTTTGGCCGTGAAGGCATACTGCGAAAGACCTTTTTGATTGATCCAGACGGCATTGTTCGTAAGGAATATAAACGTGCTACGCCACTGGGCCACGGCGAGCAAGTTATTGCTGATCTTCAAAGCTTGATGCAAAAATAACGATTAGCTGCTAGTCGAGCTGAGTCTTAAGGTAACCTAGAGCCGGTTCTTCCACAGGCATAACCGACAAGCGACCAATCCTTACTAACGCGAAATTTTTGCACTCAGGTGCTGCTTTAATTTCGGCTAGGCCAAGGGTAGATGGGAACTTCTTTACAAATCCGAGCGTGAACGCCCAGCTGCGTCGCGGATCTTCCTTATTCTCGAAAGGTTCGTCAACTACCTTGCCAAGTCCAACTATCGCTTTCTGTTTTTGCGAGTGATATACGTACACTAAATCGCCAGGCTTCATCTTTTGGATATGTAATATTGCCGCGTTGTTATGTACACCACTCCAAAGCGTCGTGCCGTCGCGTTCAAGATCCTCAATAGAATAATCAGTGTCTGGGTCTGCTTTAACGAGCCAATAATTCATACAGATAGTATACGTAACACAAGTGGCGAATGTAAACTGCGGTAGTAGCTATGCAGCTTCGAAATAGTGCAAGCCGATAGCGCCAATAATCACCATAGTCAAACAAACAAGTTGTAATGGGCTGATCTTTTCGTTAACAAAAACGAATGCACACATCACGACTAACACAGCGCTCAGCCCACCCCAGAGTGTATTTGCGACAGCAACAGACATGCTTTTGGTAGCAAATGAAAATGCCACGAATCCGACGATCATACTGAACAGCCCGGCAGCCAAGTAGAACTTTTGTTCAAAACCTTGTGCTTTGCCAAGTAAAAAAACGCCTATAACATCAGCGATAATAGTGATTGCTAGATAAATCAAAAAAGACCTGCCGCTTCTATAACTGAGTTAATATAGCGAATAAAAGCGAGCAATGCAATTAGACTTTTTTAGGCCCGTGCAGACGTGCAAACAAAAAGAATGTAATAAAGTGCTTGAATCTGATGTGGTACGGTGATAAGTTTGCAATGGTATTGCGGCTCCATTGCATTTAAATTTTCCTATCATTGGCGATGTTGTGTGCTTATCCGCCTCCTATAAGAAAATAATGCAAGGCAAAATTTATGACTCAAACAAAGAAAAATAGTTCTGAGAAAAAGGTTGCAGGTCTTGGTGCGCTTACTCTTGGTGCACTAGGTGTTGTGTATGGAGATATTGGCACTAGCCCACTTTATGCGGTTAATGAAATCTTTTACGGTCGCACGCACCTTTCTCCGACCACACTGCATGTGATTGGTTTAATCTCGGTAGTGCTATGGGCGCTTATTGCTGTAGTGCTGCTTAAGTACGTTACGTTCGTCCTGCGCGCAGACAACGACGGCGAGGGCGGCGTATTTGCGCTACTGGCCCTGCTTAAATCAACTAAAACTAAGGTAACTGCTAGTTTTTGTGTTGTGTTGCTATTCGCAGCTGGGCTGTTGTTCGGTGACGGTATTATTACACCTGCCATATCCGTGCTGTCTGCCATTGAAGGCCTGAAGGTGGCGACGCCTTCGCTTACCCCCTATATTATTCCGATTACCATAGCCATCCTGACAGGCCTGTTTTTAGTGCAGCAGAAAGGTACCGCTGTCATTGGTAAATTCTTTGGGCCAATCATCTTGGTCTGGTTTGCAGTTATAGCAAGTTTTGGTGTCATGCAAATAGTACAAGAACCACAAATTTTGCTGGCGATTAACCCTATGTATGCTATTCGGTTTATCGTGGAGGCTCACCCGATTGAGCTACTGCACACGCTCGGATCCGTCATGCTCGTCATTACCGGCGGCGAAGCACTCTATGCCGATCTTGGACACTTTGGCATCAAGCCGATTCGCCTCAGCTGGACGACAGTGGTTCTACCGTGCCTTGCTCTTAATTATATGGGGCAAGGTGCTTTTATTTTGAGCGGGCACGAAGTAATTGGCGACAATCTTTTCTTCAGTCTAGTACCCGAGGCCGTTATTTACCCGACGGTTATATTGGCTGCGATGGCGACCGTGATCGCCTCACAGGCGTTAATCTCAGGTGTTTTCTCGCTTGCTTCCCAAGGAATTGCGCTGGGTTACCTCCCCCGCTTCCGCAAAACTCAAACTCATGAACATCATGCTGGCCAAGTGTATCTTGGGGCAATCAACTGGGCGCTGTATGCTGGTTGTATCGCGCTTGTACTTACATTTAAGAGCAGTGCAAATCTTGCAAGTGCTTACGGCCTGGCTGTGTCAATCGACATGCTTATTACGTCGATCGCAATGGTTCTGGTGGCTCGGCACCTTTGGAAGTGGAGCTTCGTAAAAGCACTTGGCCTCTTCTTGCCATTTGCTGTTATCGACGCGTTGTTCCTGTCAGCAAACAGCCTTAAACTATTCAGTGGTGGCTGGGTTCCACTAACCGTGGGACTCATAATGTTTATGGTTATGACCACTTGGGACTGGGGACGGAAGCACATCAGAAGCCATTTGCGCTCACACCAAGATATTTCCATAAATGAGCTGATAGCGAAGCGTCAATCGATGCACAATGCAACCAAAAGTAACCTATTGGTGCTTACTGACTCGTTTCCGGGTGATGCATCCGATCCTGTTCCTCCATTGGTTGGTGTGTACCTGAAAAAGTTCAGAAACATACCACAACACCTCATCATGCTCACGGTTCGGCAAACCAAACACCCCTATGTCCATGAAAATGAACGCTATGATATTAAAGTGTTCGAAAATGATCCGATGTCGGACCACTCGATTATCGCAGTCCGTGCTAGCTATGGTTTCAATGAGTTACCTGATGTTGAAGCTGCAATCCAATATCTCGCCGATCGCAATGATCTGACACCCAACGACACGCTCAGTGACTGGGTTGTCTATGTTGCTCGAGCGCAGGTGGTGTCATCACATAAAACACGTACAAATCTTGCCACTCGTCTAAGAGTTGCGTTATTCACATTTATGGATCGCAACTCTACACCTATGTACGACTACTTCGGTCTTGGCAACGACAAGCGCTTAACGGTTGAGATGATGAACGTTAAGGTTCAGTCTTTGCTTGCGCGTGGCGAAGTATAAACACGTGTGTCCCTACAATTAACCTATTTTTGTTTAGAGAAGAATCTTTGAATCACAAGTAATGTTGCCATACCGAGCAGGCTTCCAGCCACACCGAATATGGCATCAATAAAATCTGGCGTGTTGCCAATAGTGAGCACAGTTTCTGCAAACACATTCAGGATTAATAGCGCAATTAGCGCAAATAGGAGTAGTTTGGCTTTGTTCTTTCTGTGTATGAGTGTGAGGCCAATTACTGTAATTAGAGTGTAACTAATGCTGAAGTTAGAGATGTGTGGGGCGAAATCGGCTGAGAGCGTTGAGTAGTCTGTTAGACCTGCATTATTGCGTAACAACAAAATTCCGAGCGCAATAAAGATTGATATGTAATATAAGCCAAGGCCAGGTACGGATAAGTTATAGGTGAACATATCATTCAATTTCTTCATATGGTCATTTTAGCACTGGCAGGTAGACATACGTTTCAAATATAAAACCCTAGCTTAGGCAGGGTTTTATATTGGTGCCGCGAAGATGACTAGCGGACTACGTCCTTTTCCGTTCAGTCACAGAAGAAAACTAAGAGGTAGCTTTCTTCTGTTCCTTCGCTACACGAC
>CAZHXE010000011.1:0-17829 GCA_964536005.1 uncultured Candidatus Saccharibacteria bacterium | reverse complement strand
CCTGGAAGATACCCTTCATTTGGTTGACTACCAATAAGCTATCGATAAAGTAGTCTACCGAGCGGATGCCTAATTTCTTGCACTCTTCAAGTGCGCGTAGTACAGCTTGGTACTCGGCCTGGTTGTTGGTGGTTATCCCAAGATATTCTCCACCCTCAAGCAGCAATTGGCGCTTTTCATTAAAGATGATGTAGCCAGAAGCGGATGGGCCAGGATTACCACGACTACCACCATCGGTATATACGATAGCGTGAGTAGTTTTTGATGTGATTTTGTCATCGATAAGTGACGTTTGTTCTAGCTTTTCTTCTTTAATCCCAAATCGCTCGAGCACTTTCATATGAAACGGATCAACTTCATAGTTGTTAATATTACTCTCATCCACCCACGCCCATTCATCGTGTTCCGGGCTAAGTGTGACAGTGGGTTTTGTAGATATATCTACTACAAACAATGAACCTAGTCGACGGGTTCCATCCTGATGAATATACTGGCTGCTCTCTACAAACGTAACACTTTCAACAACAATCCCCGCCTCTTCCTTTAGCTCGCGCATAGCGGCACCCTCAAGGCTTTCGTCGATATCGACGTGACCACCGGGCAACTCCCATGTACCTGGTCGCCACTTATCGGTTTGTGACCGACGCAATAATAAAATCTCTCCCCCGCACTGAACCAAACAGCGAACAATCAGTATATCGACAATCTTTTTTTCCATGGCTGTATTATAACAGGCCGATATGCCTCTTACCTCAGATTACTACCCCCTAAAATGCAAATGCCCCTGGTTCACGTGGAACCAGGGGCCGATCGTAAGTTGGCGTCGCACACGCGAGGTTAACTCTTTGACGCTTTGAACAGAAATATTTTCTCCGATGTCTGACGACTAGGTGGATTTGGTCGTGCAGTGCTCACGGGATAGTGCCTTTTGCCTACTCTGTATCAGTTGCATGAAGCTGAAACCAACTCCAAAGAGAGAAGACACCAGCATGAGCAGTGATGCGAACAGCGCATATGCATAGGTTAAGTAGTATTCGTTGTGCGCTACCGCAACGACAAATTTAGTGCCTAAGCCCAAAGACAACACGGCACCAACTGCTATCGCATTTATGTACACCAGCCAGTGCGCTATGCTTGTATATCTCGGCATTCCCACGCTCCGTACTGTAAGTTGGGTAGTTTTTCGACTCAATAGACTTGTCGGCTAGTGCCGGATGGAGCGCAGTGCTTTTAGAAGCAAGGCGAACAAAATTCCGCCGTTGCCGACGAAGATTACAGCCCAGCTTACGTTCACGCCATTGCCCTCAGGGTGCACAATGAGTCCGTGCGCAATCTTTACTGTTACCGTTAGCTCAATAAGTGCTAAAAGGGAAAAAAGACAGCCATTCATGAAGTCGACTGCATGATGTCCATTATTTCTCTTAGGTTCAGCGGCCACTATTTCTCCTTGTCAAAGCCGGGAAAACAGTCTCAGAAACTCTGAGATCTGCCTTCCACCAATCATACGTTTATACGATCAGTTGATTATTATATAACTTTTTATAATATTTATCAATACAGCGTAGCTTCGTTCATCTTCCCTATCGCCACCACTGTAACAAGATGATATATTGAGTGAGCATCTAAGATGTCGCACCGTCGGGGTGTGGCGCAGTTGGCTAGCGCGTACGGCTGGGGGCCGTGAGGTCGCAGGTTCAAGTCCTGTCACCCCGACCATGGAAAAAGCCCACCATAGAGTGGGCTTTTTCCATGGTCGGGGCGTATAACTTATACTTCCGGCTGCGCGTAAACGTCACCTACGTTAGGACTACTGGCTTCAAAGTATTCCTTCATAGCAGCTATGGTAGCAGGATCGCTCTCGACTCGAGATACTGTCGCCCCTAACTCTGCAAGACCAACAAGTGCCTGAAATTCAGGCTTACTCATTCGCCAAGTAACACTCTCAGGGCGCGAGTGATGCCTATGGCCCTGCTGAAGGGTTTCAACCATCTCGGTTAACTGAAGCGCCATACCTTCCGAGTCAATGGCCGCTTGGTACGGGTCTTCATACGCAACGCCATTCACAACCTTTGGCTCCCTTGCAAACAAAAAGCCATTGTCCATTAGTGTTTGCATGTGGTGTCTAATGGAATCAATTCTACCATCAGCGAGTGGGTCTTCTGGGTCGCGCTGAATTGCTACTCCATAGTCAGTAGGAGTAACAATTGCCGTATCATGATGCAGCCGCTCAATTAAGGCGTTTGCTACACTCACAAAGGTATTGCCGGCAATCTCGCTCGAATCCTCATGGATCGGGCCACCAAGCTCGGTAGCTGTTTCGGTGTGCCATGCCATTTCAGGTCGTGTCTGAAGTGATATGTCTAACCCATGTCGCGCGGTTTCGGCAAGCTGTTCAAACTCAAGCGCAACCACTTCTCGCGCTTTCGCATCGGCCTCAGACAACTCAGGTAAAGACTGTGCAGTCTCAACACCCACGCTTCGCTTTGATGACATACCAGATACTAGCCTGCCGATTCGTGCAGCTGCTCCATGTCTACGTTTGGTGGTGTCCGAATCGGCCCGTTTGGCTTCCATGGCTCCGTTTGCGTTGTGTATTTCTGAAGACATTTTTGTTGTTTGCTTAGATGTTATAAAATTAGCATAAGTTTTATAAAATGTCAAATTTGTAGTAATACATGGAGCAAGAAAAAGCCGCCAGTGAGGCGGCATTTTACAAAAACCCAGACCGATAGCTGTCCCTATTCTACAACCAACTTCGAGTAATAGTTACCAGCACCAGCACCGTCGGCTTGATACGCGTCAATTTGAATCCAGTATGTACCCTTCTTAAAGCGGTAGCCAAGGTGGCGATCCTGGGTTGGATGCTCCATACTCCAACGGCTAACCATCGTGCGGTAGCTTCCCCAGACCATTTTTCCTGTCTCTTGGTCTTTTGCGATGATGGTAAAGTGGTGAGCATTTGGACCCATACCTTCAGGCGCAAATACAACATTCGTGTGATGACGAGCGTAAAACGTGTCGCCATCTTGCATAAGCATGTCGCCGTGCGTTTTGTCGTAGACGTGCAACATACCGCTCCACGACGAGGCGCCCGCTGGTGCTACACTCGCTATAAGTACACCGACTATAGCAATAAATGAACTTAGTATTATTTTTATTTTTGGCATAGGATTCCCCTATTTAAGAAATATTAGCATAACCAATTATATGCCGTTTTTATTAGTATGCAAGCAAGTTGTAGGTTCAGCAAATTATCAGTATCAAAAATTGTATGAATGCCTTAGCGCATAAAGATAGCCGACAGGAGAGTGCAACAAAAAACCCGCTGATGAAAAATAGGTATATGTATGGATTCCTCGATAAACAAGGTGGGTCGCTTCATGTGAGGGCCACGGCCTTCACAAATCTCAGCATCCCGATATGATTTTGTTAGGAATCATATCTACCTATTTCCCCCAGCGGGATAATTCTAATCTAACAAAACTCGAAAAATATGTATGTGATATTTCTCACATTCCCCCTGTTATAAGCCAAGAATAAGCTTAACCAGAGCACCAATAATATTCCCCATCGTACCGGACAAAAAGGTATAAAAAATTACCAGGAATATGCCGACCGAGGCAATTCCACCGGCCTCAATTTGGCGCATAACATCCTGTACAGGTTCAGGCGCTAACGCATACAGTAAGCGTGATCCGTCGAGCGGCGGAAACGGGATCATATTAAACACAAAGAAACTTAAATTGACCAGCATAAATATATAGACTGACTGGCTCAGTACATTAATCGAATCTACGCCAAGCACAAACCGAAGCCAAAAGCCTGAAACAAGGGCTAGAAAGAGATTGGTTAATGGACCCGCTATTCCTACCAGTGCCGCGCCAAACTCATCATACTTGAGCCGATTAGGGTTGAACGGCACCGGCTTTGCCGCCCCAAATGGTATGCCGACCGCTAAGAAAAATAAAATCGGCATAAGAATGGTAGTAAATGGATCAATGTGCTTAATAGGATTTAGCGTCAGGCGCCCGTGTAACCGCGCCGTGTCATCTCCTAAGTAGTCACTTGCAAAGGCGTGCATTGCCTCGTGCAAAGTCATCGAAATAAGGATCGATGCGAATACCACCAAAACCGCTATTGCTTGTCCAATCTCAATATCCATAGCTAGCAGTATACACCATGTTTTGGGTCAAAAATGTGTAAGATATCGCCCCTTCGCCACGATTGTTGACAAACAGAGGTAAAACAGATAGAATAGCTCGAGTTATACGTAACAGGAGTTTCTAAGACAATGGCACAGCGATGTGATTACACCGGTAAAGGCAAGCAATACGGAAACTCTGTTCCCTTTTCTCAGAAAAAGACCCGTAAGGTTTGGTCGCCTAACCTACAAAAGAAAACCTTCGTAGTTGATGGCAAAAAAGTTACGATGAAGCTATCTACTCAGGCGATCCGCACCCTCAAGAAGAAGGGCGTTATCCAGGCTTATAGTGTATCTAAGTAGTTAGTCCTTAAGCACACTCGTTTCCGGAAAATAAAAGACACGCGACAAGCGTGTCTTTTATATACGTAAGAAAGTTGCTTTCGTTCTGCATGGCCACGAGTGAGCCGCCAAGAGTTGTAGTGCATCTTGGCGGCCCACTGCTTGCGAGGCCGAGCAGGTCAAAGCCTGGACAGGCCAGGCGGCACCCACAGAGGAGCTTGTTCGTCACTGATCGAGATCGGCCCATCAATCTCCCAGCCAGAGCCAGTACCCATCACCTCTTGAGCCGCTTCTAGGCTGACGAACTGTGCAACCAGATCGACCCAGTCGCCAATGGCACGAAAGGGTACGGCCTCACGGCCAGGACACATCAAGAATGCTGGGCTGCCACTACTTGCGTGTGACCAAAGCACTATTAGCGGCACCGCGCCATCTGGGTCGCGCAGGCCGAACGACCCTGTTGCACCCGCGAGGATCGGTGGCCACACCTCGGCAGAAACAAAAACCGGCAGATATGTAGTCCCCAGTTCCGATTCGGTCGGCATGTGGCCTCTCTTTAACAAGAGGACACAATAGCCGAGTAGCTGATCAATTTTCCAGTTTTCGTATAGATACAAACTGCACCACCTAAATTCGGAGAACGAAAGCGATGCTATAATACCTTATAGCGCAGATTTGTCAATCTTTATAACCTAAATCGCCGATCGCAACTAAGAGACAGCCATCTCGTATACGACCATGTTGTCTGGGAACAAATCATTCTTAAACTTGAGCTTGTCCACTTTCTCGGGTTGCACGCCAACGGCTTTGATGAATTCTTCAAGTGGCGCTTGCGGTACTTCGTAGTTAAATCCTGGCAAGTCGTAGTGTGTTGGGATAACAATCTTTGGTTCAATTTTCTTAATTATATCGGCTGCGCCCTGAGCATCGAGTGTATAACCATTGCCACCAACTGGAAGGATCAGTATGTCTATCATCCCAATAGCCTCAAGCTGCTTGTCGCTCAGTTCAGGATAAATGTGCCCGACTACGGCCATCATTGTTGTGCCAATTGCAAAGCGATAAACTGTCGCTGTGTGTTCTTTAGGCTCGTCCATGTGTGCACGGGCTGCAATGCCCTTTACTGATACCTGACTTATTTCGTATTCACCAGGGCCATCAATTACAAAGGCCTCACCAGTGTCTGTGCCCTTTTTGATCATATCTGATGTAAAAACTGCTATATCCATCTTGTTTGCAACAGATGACTTACCCAGTACTTTGCAGTTATCGTCGATTACAATTTTTGCTTTCTTTGTTGTAATTACGACGCAGTTTCCACCTTTAAACTGTAGTTCCATATATCAGCCTTTCTTTGATGTAGTTTTGTTTGCTTTAGGATTGGCAAGCCCGTGGGGATCGTGGATCACTGTCTTTTTGGCAGCATCAACCAAAGTGACGAAGCGGTCATTCACGTCTCGCCGATACGTAAATTCTTCAGTAGACATAATAACATATCGAAGCTCTCTGCCTTCTTCGTCTTCTAGTTCGGCTATGTAATTATTAACCTGAGTTTTGTTGACGTCACCCACAACTAAGACATCGATATTGGTTAAAGTATCCTGGGTAAATGTACCTAAGTAAATAAGCAGATCAACTGCACCAAGACCCTTTATAGTACGGAGCATTTGGCTATCGGCATTTGATGATCCCACCGCCTCGGTACTTTCGGCGGTCGCTTTCTTTATGCTCGTAAAGAGCTGGCTCAAGGCATCGTAGTGCTTGTACTTCTGATTGACTTCGTAATAAAGGCGGTTGTCTCTATTCTCACTCTTAAGTATGCCAATGTTCAACAAATTGGCCAGCTCGCGCCGCACTGAATTAATCTGCTCATCAACCTTACGTGTAATCTCTCGGACATAATATGAACGATTTGGATTGCGATAAAATAAATCTAGCAGCTTGACTCGCGTCTTAGAACCAAACAGTTGTTCCACGTTTGTACCTTGCTCCCGTCATTTAGACCCATTGTAACAACAAACCCATAACCGAACAAACACATGCATTTTAAAATGTGACACTAAAAATAACTGAGTACTTATTTGTGCCCAACTGTTTGACTTGGTTTTAATCTGTTTGCAGCCGAATTAGCGAGGTCGTGTTCGGGCAGTATCATGTGCCTGTTGCTCGATTGCGTCATCGAGTGGTTCAAGCTTTTCCGTCTGGCCATCGCCGTACTTACGACTAAGCGCACGAATAATAAGCTCGTCGGCAAAATGCGGGTTCTTGGGCAGAATAGGTCCATGCAGGTAGGTGCCAAAAACGTTGTTAAAGAGTGCGCCTTCAGTTTTGTCGGCGCCGTTGTTGCCTCCACCAGATATAACCGTACCTAATGGCTGCAAGCCAGAACCTAGATAGGTTTGGCCGCTGTGGTTTTCGTAACCAACTAAATCACCCATTAACGAATTGATCGTTATATTACCAATCATGCGTTCCTGCGATGCGAATGTCTCGATGTCTAGCACCCCCAGCCCCTTAATTTCTTGATTCTTACCAGTCACAAAACGGTGGCCAAACAACTGATAGCTGCCGCAAATTAAGAGCATAGTGACGCCATCATCGGCCATTGCCTTAATTTCAGCCCGACGCGACAGAAGGTCCGGCTCGATATCTGATTGGCCCTGATCCTGCCCTCCCCCTGCCACAATAATGTCTACCCCCGGTGGCAGTGTCTCGCCAATTCCCACTTGGGATACTTCTACTTCAATCCCTCGCCAGCGCAGGCGCTGCAGCAGAACCAATACATTGCCTGTGTCGCCGTAGATGTTCATCTCGTGAGCGTACAGATGACAAAGCGAGATTTGCTTCTTCATTTCCACATTCCCTTCACTTCGGTGCGTGCACCGAGCAAGTTTCGAATCTCTAGCATAGCCGTATATGTGCAAAATATGATCGCACTCTCGACACTGCTTTTCTCTAACTGATCGATAAGGTCCCGTATGGAGCTATGTTGCTCGGTGGGTCGTTCATCATACTTGAGCCTGAGTGCCATGTCGCTGCCGCGCGTGCCTGCGATGTATTTAAGGATTCCATCCGGCAGCTTCTTAAAGTCGACATCCCACAGCCACGAAACGTCGCGGCCATCGGCGTATGCATCATTAATGACAAATGCCATGGCATCAAAGTTATCCGCATCATATGACTCGAGCGACTGCCGAAAACCGGATGGGTTTTTAACCAACGCTAATACGATTTTAGTACTGCCCAATGTCACGACCTCACCGCGTCCAAACGCCGCTGGAATGTCGCGCATGGTCGGCACGACAAACTGCGGCTCCACATCTGGACACAGACGAACCGTTGCGGCTAGCGCAGCTGTTAGGTTGAAGGCATTGTGAATGCCGGCGACACCAAGGCTTGAGAAGTATATCTTGTCGCCGATACGGAAGCCGGCACTTCCGGGCTGAAACTTTGCTAGGGTCACGCTGTGCAAGCTCAAGCCACTATCACCATTACCATGATGTTTTTTATGGTGTCTCTTGTGATGATGTTTTGGGTGCTCAGAAAAGTGCAAACTGACACCGCGGAAGTCGTCCTCGGTTGGCAGATGCTCCTCAAGCCCTTCGCCAACACCAAAGTAGGAAACCTCGCCTTTGGCATACTGAGCTAGCTCGCGCACTCGCCGGTCGCTTGCATTAAGTACTGCCCCTTCGGTGGCATACGAAATCGTTTCGCCAATCATGCTAGCGGTCTTGTCGATCTCACCATATCTGTCGAGTTGGTCGCGCATTACATTTAGTACCACTACCATTCTAGGCGCGAACAGCTTAGCAAACTTACGCGAATATGCCTCGTCCAGTTCGAGCACCGCTATGTCGTAGTCCAGTACACCGCTTTTATTGGAATACTTGATCAGCGAAGCATAGATACCCCGCGTAAAGTTACTGCCGGTTGGATTGGTGAACACTCGGAGCCCACACTGCTCTAATAGATAGACAAGAGATTTAGTGGTAGTTGTCTTGCCGTTTGTACCGGTTACCAAGACCACACCTTGTTCGAGCTGACTCAACTGCGAGCGCAAAAACCCGGGGTAAAAGCGCTCAACCATGAGTCCAGGCAAGGCAGAGCCATTCTTGCCCAAGAGTCGCAAAATAAACATTAGCATTTTGCCGAGCGTAATAACGATTGGTTTGGTCATGGCGTCAAACATGTAGTACTAATCCCCTGTTCTGGCTAGTCTCGTAAACAATAATCCGCACCATCTAATTTTGGAGGAAGTCAGCAACCAGCGCAAGTGCTTCGTCCTGACTGCTCACCCAGTGAATATGTTTATCCCGCTTGAACCAGGTGGCCTGCCGCTTGGCCAAACTCATTGTGTCTTTTACAATAAGGCGTTTTACCTCACTCATTGAAGCATCGCCAGCTTCAAACTCTGCGAATTCTCGGTAGCCGATGCCCGTAAATGCTTCAGAATTTTCGGGATATTTTTGCCGCAAATCGTTGTATTCCTTGCGAAGCCCGGCACGAAACATTATCTCCACCCGCCGCTCTATTCTTTTGGCAAGCTGCGATTTTGAGAGTTCCACCCCAAGCATAAGCGCGTCATACGCTAGCTCTTGGTTGTTTTGGGTCAGGCCATCCCGTTCAATTAAGCGCTGTAGGTGACGTTTGTTCTTAGCAATATCTGGTGTTATGGTAATGTTTTTTTGCTGAGCAAGTGTTGCCAATTCTTCAACAGATTTGTTGCTTAAATAACTACGAAGTTCTGAGTCAATTTTGTCGCCAAAGGTGTAATCATACAGTATCCCATTAACATACAGGCCTGATCCGCCTGCAATAATGGGGAGCTTTCCCCTACTCCATATATCCTTTATTACGGTTACCGCATAGTCCTTAAACTGTGCCGCTGAATACGCCTCACCCGGGTCAACGAGGTCTAGCCCGTAATGCGGAATTTCTAGCTGCTCTTGCTGGGTTGGTTTAGCTGTGCCAACATCCATACCCTTGTATATCGTGCGTGAGTCAGCACAAATGATCTCGCCATCATGCAGCCGTGCGATCTCTAACGCCAGCGCCGATTTCCCCGACGCAGTCTGGCCAACGACCGCAATGATCTTAGCTTGACTTGTTTGATCCAGCTTCATGGTGGGCCTTAGGTGTCACCCTTTTCTCCTGGGAGACTTGGCGGCTTCGCTTATGCTTAATAACAAGTATGATTGCTACCGCGCCAACAATGAGTTGCACAGTTACCAACAATCCTGATGATATGTCGCTGAGTCGCTGAGCGCCGTCAAGACACTCATCGAGTTTGGCAGTGTTTTCCGAAGAGAGGTTTATGCACCGATAGAGACTTGATAACTGAATGGCTATGGTAGCAAATGTTAATAGCATGAAGACTGCGGCTGCACCCACGGCTATTCGTTTGTTGCGCTCTCCAGTAATGATCGGGTCGAACTTTAACTTAGCAGCTATCTTCTTACCTTTAGACTTCATGGCGTAATATCCCTCCCCCGAAAGTGATGTTTGTTAAAGTGTACCATCCTGTGCGCATCATCAAAAGCGATCCCCTCAGCCTCAAGCATTCGCCTATGCCCCTCGACGCCCCCAGGGAACCCCTCAGCCAACCTACCGCCCGCCTTCACTACGCGCTGCCAAGGCAAGCTTTCAGGTCCAAAGTGTGCAATACCCCCAACAATGCGAGCGGCCCGCGGACGACCACACAAGGCGGCAATGTCACCATACGTCATAACCATACCTTCAGGAATAGACGCCACAATCTCATACACCTGCTCGCGAAAGTCTAAGGGCAAGCCGGTGCTAGACGTCATACTACGCCACCTGTGGTTCGCCGGCGTGTTGCTGTATAAGTCCCACGGCATCTGCCCACGTATGCGCGCGGTGCGTATGGTCTGTGGTTCTATTCCAACTGTAGTCGCCAAACAAAATTCCCAAGACACCATGTTCAACAGCACTCTGAATGTAATGTGGGCTGTCGTCAATCAACACGGTCGCGCCAAGATACTTACACAACTCACCCTTCTTCATATTGAGCGTCGCCTCCACCGTCGAGAAGGTCTGACTCATATGCAGGTCGTCCACAATGCCGTCAAGATTCGCATCAACCCAGCGCTGGGTAAGGTCGCGGTGCAGCACTGGGCGCGAAGTGACTAAAATCAGCCTGTGTCCTCGGTTTTTAAGCTCTAGTAGCGACTGCTTCGCTTCCGGGAAAATAGGAATAGTCGAAGAACCACTCAGCGCATCCTGATGATAGGTATTACACTGCTCAATCCAATAAACCTCTTCACCGCCCCAGCCATCAGACAGACGCGTTGTCGGCAGATGATCCATGTGATGATCGGTACCATTTTGGCGATTATGCCAGTCGGCAAGCGACTGATAGAACGGTATCAAAACATCATCAATATCGACAGCAATAACACTCATCTAAATCTCCTTAAGGAAGTTTTCCAGGTCGGCAAAAGGCAGCTTGGATTCGCCTTGCTTGGTGCGTACGCTAAGTTCGCGGCTCGCCGCATCTTTAGGCCCAATAATTAGGATTATTGGCACACGCTCGACTTCGGCGGTGTGAATCTTTTTGCCTAGTGACTCGTTGCGGTCATCAACGCCATGCCGCAGCTCGTTATATTTGAGTGGCTTATCCAAAACAATGCCGCTTAATAACGACGCCACCTCCGCAACATAATCTGCCGCACCATCATTAACCTGGATGATCCGCACCTGCTCTGGCGCGAGCCAGAATGGCAAATGCCCTGCGGTCTTCTCTAGCAAAATCGCCATAAAGCGCTCATATGACCCAAGAATAGCACGGTGAATCATGACTGGTGTTTGCTTCTTGCCTTCTGCATCGGTGTACTCAAGGCCAAAGCGGCCGGGGGTAGCAAAATCAAGCTGAATGGTCGAAAGCTGACGTTCGTTACCAGATACATCCTTGTACATGTAGTCGATCTTCGGGCCGTAGATAGCCGCTTCACCTTCCATTCGCTTAGCATTTAAGCCGAGCTCATCAGCGAATTCAGCCAGCATCGCCTCTGCCTTGTCCCAGTCTTCTTTTGTTCCGGTGTAATTTTCCTGCTTGGCAGGATCGCGCAGCGAAAGCGATACCCAGTGGTCACCGTATAAACCAAGGCTGGAGTGGAACTCTTCGATCCACTTGGCAAGCTTAACTACCTCTTCTTTAATCTGGTCTGCGCGCAAAAAGATATGGCCGTCATCAACGGTGATGGCACGCACGCGAGTCAAGCCGCCAATCTCACCTGGCTTTTCGTCACGGTACTGCATGGTGCTTTCCATGAGGCTAATTGGCAGGTCACGATAACTGCGCGGCTTGGCGGCATAGATCTGAGTATGGTGCGGGCAGTTAACCGGTTTCATGACAAACTTCACATCTTTGTAGTGGCTGGTTACCTCAAACAGCTCGTCGCCAAACTTCTGGGCATGGCCAGAAGTCTCGTAAAGGTCGATCTTTGCAATATGTGGTATGGTCACGGTCTGTGCGCCGTACTTGCGGCCAACTTGTTCGAGCATGCGCTTCAGCAGCTCCCGTACAAGGGTGCCCCGCGGCGTAAACAGTGGCAACCCGGGACCAACCATGTCCGAGAATGTAAATAGATCAAGTTCGCGGCCAAGCTTGCGGTGATCGCGCGCCTTGGCTTCTTCTAACGCCTCCAGGTGAGCCGCCAGTTCTTCTTCAGTCGCAAAGGCCGCACCATATAGCCGCTGCAGTTGCGGCTTAGTCTCGTCACCTCGCCAGTACGCGCCGGCAACTTTCATGAGCTTGAACGCTCCCACCTTACCAGTTGAGGTAGCATGCGGACCACGACACAAGTCTTCAAAATCACCATTGGTATAAAATGAGACGGTTTCGACTTTTGAATCGTCACTTTCTACGCCAAGTTGATCACGTGTGATATCTTTTGCACTCGTGGTGCCTTCACGCTTTAGGTCGTTCATGAGCTCAAGCTTATACGGCTGTTTGCGATCCTTCGCCCATGCTATCGCCTCGTCGATTGATTTATGCGTGCATTCAAATGGCTGGTCTTCAGATATGATCTTGCGCATCTCTGTCTCGATTTTGTCAAAATCATCAACGGTTATCGTGGTGTCACCCAGGTCGATATCGTAATAAAACCCATGCTCCACTACTGGGCCAACGCCAAATTTGGCATCAGGCCAGAGGTGTTGAACAGCGGTGGCTGCAATATGCGCCAAGCTGTGACGCATAGCATAGAGTTGGTCTGGTTGGTCGGCTGGTTTACTCATAGGTACACCCTTTCACTATTATATTGATAATGCGAAAGCAGCTAATCAAAGGTGGCATAAAAATAAAAAGCCACACCTTGGTTAATGCTTAACCGCAGTGCGTCCGGGTCCCTGAGAATGAGGGAGGTTCCACCTAGACATTTACTCTTGCAGCCTTTGATGTCGCTCTTCGGCTGCCCGCCAGCGGAACTCGGCAGGTGGTTAGGCTGCGTCGTTGTTCTGGCACGATTATACCCGAAACCACCCCCATCAGCCAACCCCTACCTCGTTCGTTACTACATAGCAGTAACTAGCCGTATAATACTAACCGTTTAGTACCACCCTGCCTACCCTTTAAGCCCAACTTTGCCGAGTGGAGCGTGTCGCGCATATTCGTATTGTGATTTTAAGTGCGCCCAGTCCGTGTGACCCCTTTGCAAAACGTCCTCATAGCAAAGGTTGGTTTGCCTTTACTGATTGCGGGTGTTTTGCAAAGGGGTCACACTCCTTGGGCTATCTTGACCCAAAAGTTTTCATGACGAGGAAAGACCACCCCAGACCTGCTTTTGTAAACACCGGCAGACAGGCGTTCTTCACAACGGCGCAGGCGAGGACGTTTACAAAAGTAGGTCTGGGGTGGTCGTAGCTTGCATGTCTAATACGACTATCCATTCAGTGCACGAGTGATTTTGCTCAAGGGCGTAATCACGAGCTATCAGACATAAATGTCAGAACAAAAACGCAGCCTAACCCCTTTAAAAATGGAGGGATACAAGGTATAATCGCACGCAGCAAAGGTGCGGGCCCGTAGCTCAGTTGGCTAGAGCGCTTCATTGACGTTGAAGAGGTCTGGGGTTCAAGTCCCTTCGGGCCCACCAGTGCTTTGTCACACTCCCCGTTTCCGCCTGAAGTGACAACTTATTTCGAAACCGAAACACAAAACGCAGCTCTCAGGTGAACGTGACATGCCGCTGGCATCTCACGGGTCTGGGGTTCAAGTCCCTCCCCTGGCGCCCACCAGAGCTTTGTCACACTTCCCTGCTTTATAATTTGACATAACCATTAAATAAGTATATTTTACTATTTGTGTGCAGCTTCGTTTGGGCTCATTTGCAGCCTAAATGACCCCTGCACATGCAAGCTACAACTCGCCCAGATCGACAAGATTGAAGGACACCGATGTCATCCACGACCACCCTGCCGGCAACGACGCCGGCTCCCACCACTGCCGACGCCAAAGGCTGGCACGACGACCCGTGGCACTTGCACGACCTCCGCTACCACGACGGCAGCGGCTGGACGGAGCACGTCACCCACTTCGGGCCCGTGCCCTGCGCCGGTTGTCGGCAGCAGTAAGCGGCAAGCCGACAGGTCAACAAGAAGTAGCTATGCCCCATGGGTGCCCCGGCCAGTCCGGGGCACCCACTTTACCCATTGCCAACATTTATTATTTGACCAAACCAAGTATAAAGTATATCGTATTACCTATCAGTGCAGGAGTTCCGCGAGCCTTGGCTTGTGGAATCGTTAAACGAGTAACGACATTCTGCGCTCGATTCAGAAGTGCCGATTCGCCATCCGTGGCTACGCACCTCTTGCCGGCTCTCCTAGTCCGGCGTGCAATCACAACATAGCGGAGTCTTTGCCCCTTCATAGTAAGGACTCTCGAGGAACGGTTCAGCACAAAGCCATGAATACCCGCCCTATCCGCTACAGAAGGAGAAACAACAAGACGTCGTCGGCCATGAATCCGACCCATACACTCTGATCTTGACCGACGTCACAGGAACCACGGTGCTCAGGCCGATCAACCGAGCACCGTGGTTCCGCACCACACCCTTTTATGACTTATACTGTTCGCAAATGCGCTGCAAATAACGCAAATTATGAATACTTAAAAGCTGCCCGCCAAGCGACTCGCCCACTTTTAATAAATGACGAATCAAACTCCTGCTAAAGCCGCTGGTACAGGCATAGCAATCGCACCCTGCTTCGATTGGGCCTAGGTCGGTTTTAAAGCGTTCGGATTTAAAGTTAACTTGTAGATCAAGGCCAAAGGGATCATAGATATCAGGCCGTTGCTCAAGCTCCGGCGCGGTGGATCGCAGTATCCAACCCGTGCCATGGCGCGCATTCCTGGTTGGCAGGACGCAGTCGAACATATCAATCCCCCGCTCGATGCCATAACGTAAGTCGACTGGATGACCAACACCCATGAGGTAGCGCGGCTTTTCCCCTCTGTAAAGCGGCGCCAAGAAATCCAGCATCGAATGCATCTCCTGGCGGCTCTCACCAACTGATAGACCACCAATCGCCACACCGTCTACATCCGATGTTTGGACGATTTGCAGACTTTCCTTACGCAACGCCTCTTTAAGGCCGCCCTGCACAATACCAAATAGCTTTGGAGCAGCGTAATCAGGCGCTTCCTGCTGCTTTTCGGCGCTCAGTCGCTTATGCTCGGCAATTGAGCGCTCAAGCCAGCGGTGCGTACGCTCAAACGCCTCCTGCGTGCGGTGGCGAGCAGTTTGCGATAAATCGACCACGTCATCAAACGCCATGATGATATCCGCCCCTAGCTGATGTTGAATTTGAATCGACTTCTCAGGGCTTAAAAAGATCTCGTCCCCATTTTCAGGATTCTTAAACCATACACCCTCATCTGTAATTTTATTAATTCCCGCCAAGCTAAACACCTGGAACCCACCACTATCGGTAAGCATAGAACCTTGCCAGCCACTAAAGGCCGCGAGTCCACCGGCCTGTTGCACTACAGCCTCGCCAGGGTGGATATGCAAATGATACGTGTTCCCAAGCACAATTTGGGCACCAGTTGAGCGTACCTGATCAGGGGTCAGGCCCTTAACACTCGCTCTCGTGCCAACCGGCATAAAGGTTGGCAGCGGTATGGTTTGATCCGCAAGCTCAAGATTAAATTTTCGTGAGTATGATTGCACGGGTTTCTTTGCCTTTTGCAAACTGCTTAAATTTGTCATTTGTAGCATACCTTACAGATGTAATTTAGCAAAATATTCAGCAGATGATATATTTCACTCATTGTCCTTCTATTGACCAAGCGTAACTTTTATGCTATGATGCTTAAGCTATGAGCAATATATCCACAACGGTTCATAAGTTCCCCAAACAAACAACTAAAAAAGTCACTCCCCTCGACCGTTTTCCTCTGTATTACGAGGAAATCCCTATGAGCATTACGGCCACAGCGGACAGTGCAAAACAAGAGCAGCCTGAGCGGATCATCCGCCGCCAACGCAGCTAAGAAACATTCATATAGTCGACTTATACACCCCTTTTCCAGGGGTGTATTTAGTTTTCCCCATAGTCCATATGGTTTTCCACTTGTTATTTAAACAGCCATATGACAATATATTGACATGGTTTGAGCGCAAGTTGCCCTACAAGCGACCAAACCACATCCACTTCGATAGGCAACATGCCCTCCTTAGGACACCAATGGAGTTGTGTCGTAAGGGTTGCCCGGTGGGACTTGCTGACCCAGCAGGTTGATGTCAATTAAATGGAGTTGTTGGGAGTAATCTCGTTCGCCCTATAACGAGCTACTCATAAAAAGTTCATGCTTTACCTTTTGAGCACAACCAGGGTCGCAAACAGCCGCTTCTTCAGGCGGCAGAATACAGTATGGCGGCGCCGTCAAAATTCAGACGGCGTCGTTTTTACTACTCGAGAAACAATCGATTATGAACAGATTAGCGTTATAGATAGTAGCGGCCACGCCGTTCGTTATAAACCAGGGAAACTCTACATTAGCCTACTGCGCGCGTGCGATCATCTTGATGAAGCTGACGACGTCGCTTGGCAAATTAAAAATACTGTCGAAGAAAAATTGCTAAGTCAATTAGACGAGCGCATGCACCTTGCCAGCGAAGCACTCGCCCTAGTCTGCATTGAAACACTCAAATTGTATAACACCAGCGCGTATGTAAAATATGCTTCGCATTATCCAGACCTGGTTAGCGCGCGCAAGCTTAGTGCCAGTTTGTCGTAGACCCTTTTTTACACGGCCACTTTTGCGGCCTCAGCAGCACATGGCGTAGTCAAACTAACTGCAAACTGTTTTAAAGAATACTGCAACATAGGGACAGGCGCATCAACTATGCCCAAAACACTCAAAATACGTCGTGTCGCAAAACGTATACTAAATTGCCACTACGCCGTCGTGTCGGAATGTTTTTTGACGGCCTTTTCAGTCACATCAAATTTGTCGAAATATTTTCCGAGTAACAAACGTGTTTGGGACTCATAGGCTGCAAACGAATTGAACACAACTCCGACCACAGGAATGAGCAACCATTGAAATAAAAAGGTTATGCGGCGTGTTTGGTGGTAGTGTTTTGGCTTGGGTGGTAGCGTGGCAAAGCCTATGTACATCGAACTAAGAATGATCACGACGCCAATCAAGTTGATGTTACTCATAATGCTTGGTAGCTGCAGGGCTACAATACTCTTGCTCGGATCTTGGCTGATAAGCAGTGGTATCCAACCAGCCACCACAAGCAGCAGCGATGACGAAGCCCAGGTTACATGGTTCTCGAGCAGGCGCAAAAACTTCAGCGCGGCGTCGAGCTTAGGCACATCATTAGGAATAAAAAAGGCGCGCGTTGCAACGTAAGCAACGTCCGACGCACCATATGTCCAACGACGAATCTGTTTGTACTGCGCGACCATGGTCTTGCGATATGTCTCTGCCAAGACGGCATCTTGAAAGATTGGTGTGTAGAGTGGCACCGCCTCGTGTTTTGAGTCGTATCTAAAGTACATGCGCCAGAACTGATGACCATCCTCCACCACGGTGCGCATACTCCAAAAGTCAGCATCGATCAGCGCGTCCAGGCTCTGCGAGTGTGCCGAAAAATTACGCAGCATGTGTAGGCGCATGGCGTTAGCGGTATGGAAGAACGAGTTATTGACCGCGCTCATACGCATGATTGCCGGTACATCCCATATATTATTGGTATACATGGCAATGGGCTGGTAGGACTTGTACTTACGATCTTCCGAAATAATATAAGTATATGTGAGTGCTGCCAGGTAGTTAGGGTCTGGGCGGTTATCGGCATCAAGCACCG
>CAZHXE010000010.1:0-17910 GCA_964536005.1 uncultured Candidatus Saccharibacteria bacterium | reverse complement strand
TATAGTGCAATGTGCGGTAGGCGTTCTGCTTATCGGTATCGTCGTCTGACTTCCAGAAGCGCTTACGCGAGCGACGTACGTACCAGTTGGAAGCATCATCAATAAACGGCAAAATCGGCTTCACCGCATTCGGCAAATCGTACTTCTGCATGTGCTCGTCAACTTCCTGAATCAGCTGGTGCATACGCGACACGATCCACTGATCAAGCTGGTTCGTCAGCCCTTCGGTTGGATCGGTGCACTCATCTGGCGACTCCCAACCATCTACTTCGGCATACATCGTAAAGAAGTCGTACATGTTCCAGACCATCGCCAGCTTACGGTTAACATCAGCCACATTTTCATCAAGCAATGCATAATCTTCACCGTTCATAAGTGTTGAACCGATAAATAGGAAACGCAAAGCATCGGCGCTATACATATCCATGAGCTCATTCGGATCGGTATAGTTGCCAAACAATTTGCTCATCTTGCGCCCGTCGTTGCCAGCAAGCGTGCCGTGAGCGATGGCATGCTTAAATGGCACTTTGCCAAACAGCCCGACATTCACCGCGTTCATGTAGTAAAACCAGGCACGCACTTGCGGGATGTATTCAACAATGAAGTCGGCTGGGAAGTTATTCTCAAAATGCTCTTTGTTCTCGAACGGATAGTGATACTGCGCGAACGGCATGCTGCCTGATTCGAACCAACAGTCCATTACCTTTTCAATGCGCGTGTATTCCACGCCATCTATTGTAAATTTAACATCGTCAATCCATGGCCGGTGGTAATCGTCCAGTTCAACGCCGCTCAGCTCTTTAAGCTCAGCGTAGCTGCCAACCACCTTGGAGATTTCCTCGCCTTCGGCCGTCTTACCCTTCCACACCGGCATCGGTGTCGCCCAAAAACGGTCGCGGCTGAGGTTCCAGTCCGGTGCACTTTGGATCGTCTTTTCGCTGCGGCCATGTTTGATGTGTTTAGGGAACCAATTGACCTGCGAGTTTTGCTCGAGCATCTCGGTACGCTGGCCATCGATATCCATAAACCAGCTTGGGTGTGCGCGGTACATGAGCTTCGTATCGCAGCGGTAACAGTGCGGATAGCTGTGCTTGGTGTAGTCGATCTTCCAGACCACGCCGCGCTCTTTAAGTGTTTTGGCGATCTGCTTATTTACTTCCCAGATGTTTTCACCCTTCCACTCGCCCATCGTAAAGAAGCCATTTTCGTCCGTCGACATGATCCACGGAATGTTGTTTTTCTTACTCAATTCATAGTCGTCTTCACCGTACGCTGGCGATTCGTGCGCGATACCTGTGCCGTCTTCGTCGTGTACGAAGGGTGCGTGCCAAATCTTAAAGGCTTTGTCGTCTTCGGCTAGTTTCTTCTCGGGTGGAAAGAGTGGTTCGTAAACTAAGCCAACCAGATCTTTACCGGTGAACGTACAGACAGATTCAAATTCAATAGGCTGGTTCTTCTCGTCCTTGAGCACAGCTGTTGTCAAATTTTCAGCAACCACAAAGAACTCGCCGTCAACTTTTATAACGGCGTATTTCAGATCATTGTTTATCGCCACGGCGCTATTGGACGGCAGCGTCCACGGCGTGGTTGTCCATGCCAGCATGCTCAGTTCGGAGACTGTTTTAAGCTCCGCATGCTTACCTAAAAGCGATGCAAGTGACTCGGCAGTTAGCTTAAACTTCACATACACACTCGGGTCAGTATCTTCTTTATACGAGTTATCCATGCTAATTTCAGCCTTGCTGAGCGGCGTGGCGTCGCGCGTACAGTACAGCAGTACTCGCTCGCCTTCATAAATCTTGCCCTTTTCATGCAGTGTCTTAAACGCCCACCACACCGACTCCATAAAGTCCTTATCCATGGTTTTATAGGCTCCCTGGAAGTTGACCCAACGGCCAATTCGGTCGATGGTGTCTTCCCATAGGTTGCCAGTTTGCACCATGTTGTCACGACAGGTGGTGATGTACTCTTCCAAACTAATCTTGGTGCCAATATCGCGGCGGTCTTGGATGCCCAACTTCTTTTCGGTAAACACCTCGGCCGGCAAACCATGACAGTCCCAACCCCATTGGCGCTCAACTCGCTTGCCCTTCATGGTCCAATAGCGTGGCACGGCATCTTTAATAACAGAGGTCAGCAGCGTACCGTGGTGTGGCACACCGGTAATAAACGGTGGGCCGTCGTAAAACACGTAGCTGTTAGATTTTGGCCGCATCTCAACCGACCGCACAAAGGTGCGGTTTTCTTTCCAGTGCTTAACCAGATCTTTTTCGTATTCGATGGCTTTGCGCCGATTGCCGTGGGTAAACTTCATGGCTGCTCCTTTAAAACTTTGGGCTTAAAAATAAAAAACACTCCCGTATATGGAGTGCTAGATCCCAATGAGTAATTCACCAGGAGGTACCATCTAGCTTCCTGCAAGTGAGCTTTAGCCAACCTACAGGCGCTTACTTTATAACTTGGCGGGGTCTAATGATGCTCGCCCGTTTAGAGGCTCGCACGTTCTTCCCGATGCTTGGCAGGCGATATTCTGCCGTTCGCTAGTAAATGCCAGCGTCGCATATGAAATCATCACAAGTAACAGATACCATTATACAGCATAATCAATAAAAATGTAAGGGGGCGCCCGGACGCGTTTGCCGGTGACCACGTTTTTGCGTGTGGCCACCGGCTGCGTCCGGGCATTGCCCATTTGGATGTTGAGACAGTAGGTTCTGCGAACCAGAAGCAGCTAATCGGAATCTTGCCTGGGCTGCATGTAGATGATGAACAAGTTCACCGCTGCATATACCGCCAGCATTACGCCGGCTATGATGATGAGCGCAGGCAAGAAACCATTGCTGAACGAACTACGGACGGAAGCTATGACCCATACGACGACAATGCCCAGTGCCACCCCGAGTCCATTCAGGCCCACTATTAGGCTTCTGCGCGTCAAGAGCGCGTCGTTCGTCCAAAGTAGCGCTGCCGCGACCAGGCTCGCCATGAAAAGCAGCGCGAACCCAAGCTCAGAGCTGGTCGATTCTGCCTTGGCCATAGCAATGAACATGAGCAGTGCCGCATGGGCAGCGATCAGCGTCCAAAGCAGCCTGTACCGTAAAAGTATATCGTCCATGTGACTACTCCCCAATCTCTGCTCGAAACTCTCAGAACCTGCATTTGACTTGAGCCACTCTCGCAGCGCTGCGAAGAGCAACAGCAGAATCATGAGCAGTGCCACCAAGAAGATGACTTCAAGTTTGATATCTTTTGAGACAACAACCGCCACAGTCGCCCCGACCAAGCCCATACTGCACAGCCAGAACGCCACAATAGCTGGCATGGCGCTGCGCCTTTGCGACTGTAAATTCTTCCCGTACAGCTTGAGTAAGTCGCTCAGCAAGTAATACGCCAGGGTGACCCAGACCGAATATGCAACGACAATCACTGCCTCAGCCAGCCGACGCTCAAAGCTAATCACTGCAGCGGCGGCAACAATTACAAACCCGGCGACAAAGCAAAGCGCCACCAAGTCATCGAACTTCCTAGGATCAACCTTCACCGTCGCCTCTTTCTGTCTTTGGCAGCACTTCATCAACACTTTTGCCAGAGCGAGTCGTCGCACGGTTAAGCAACAACGACCCCCAAAGTAACGACACTACCGCCAGAAGGGCAACGCCCGTCCAGAACAGTCCATTCACTACACAAACGAAGCCTACGATCGCAAAGAACGCGCAGGCTGCATCAAGTACCCAGCTGGGTATCACTATGGGCCACTTCCTTCCTACTTCGAAACGTACATGTCTCGCCCACCAGATCCAATGGGGATATTATAGACTACTTGAGAAAAATCGATGTATAATACCCCTAACGTAAATAGGGAGTTTAAGGTATGAAACCGCGTTCGCTTCTGCATTCATTGATTTTGGTTGGCGGTGTTGCGCTACTGGCAAACGAGCTTGCGACTGGAATAATTAACACGTTTTCGTTTGATATTTTTGAAAAGTGCGTCACCGGCGAGTACGAATTAACAGATACGATTTGCCAAAATGGTCCGCAAGTCTTAACCAACATCACGGCTGCAGTACTGTTTGTTTTGATGGGCTGGTTCGTCATTCGGACAATCGCAGGTAATAGGATCAGTCGCATGCACGTCATAATCATGGGTGTATTACTTGGCCTTGGCTTGAGCGCCGTGTGGCAGATCGACCTATCATTGCGCGACAACTTCGCATTCACCGCAGGTCCAGAAACACTTACCGAGTATCTTTACGTGGCCTTCTTCTGGCTTCGACCAGCACTAGTAGCTCTGATCGTTGGCTTCACTGCCTGGATCCCCGCTGCCGTCAATCGCTCGGCACTTGAGCGCAAAGAGCCTCGCCTTACCTTCGAGAAATAGTTTCTGTTCAAATCTTGAAATAAAAATGAGCCACATCGGATGGCTCATTTTTATTTCAGCGTGTGCGGGCGATTTAGAATTTGATACGGTGCCGCTTGTCGCTTGCGAGTAGATGCGGGTCTTGATCGATATAATACGAAACCTCACTTATAAGAGGCCAAGCCTCGCCCTCCCATGAGCGCAGCAGGCTGCCATCGTTGCTGAGCGCAAGAAATGCGGGATATTGCATTACGTCATACAGCGAAGCGGTTGCGGCTCCGTCGCGCGTATTCAAATCAACCAGCTCCACGTCTTTGTTGGAGCGGTGTTTTAGTTCGCGCACAAAATCCTGCACCGAACTTTCGTGTTCGCTATTTGGCCGATACAACACAAGCACTTTCATGCTGCTATTTTAGCAATGAAGCTTGGCTATTCATAGGCTGAGTTGCGTTCGGAATTAGGACCTTGAAGCTTTGCGATGAGGGTCCCCGGTCCGGCCTATTTGGAAACGTCCTCGCTTTGACGTGGGAAGAACTTCTTGCTGCGGGGGTTTCCAAACAGGCCGGACCGGGGACCCTCAAGCTCTTCACAAACCCAAAAACTGTATCGTCATGCGGCAATCAGACAGAACGAATCAGCAAGCTGTTTCGGACTATCAAATCTCACCCACGTCCGTATCGGGCTATTTGCGCTAGATTTTGGCCAAATAGGCTTTTTTTGAGCGAGGAGGTCCCGGGCTGGGTTCTTTGGAAAACTCCCGCAGCAAGGCGTTCTTCCAACGCCGCCGCGAGGACTGTTTTCCAAAGAACCCAGCCCGGGGCCGACAAAACCAACAAAAATTGGTATAAAAACAAAAAAGCCCCTCCTGATATCAGAAGGGCTTTTTGTACGGCGGCCTAGCTGCAGCCGCTCGTGGCGCCGCACGCGGTACAGACATAACAACTGCCTGCCCGCTGCGTAATATTGCCACAATTAGTACAAAACGGCGCGTTCGGATCAATCGCGACCGACTTACCTTGTTTAGGCGCGCTTGGCTGCGCTACCTGAGGAACACTGTTTGTTTTAGCCTCAGCTTTTAAACCATCGGCTTGCTCAGTCTCGAACGAAGCGTGTACTTCCTCGCTATCAATGTCTTCGAGCAGAGTCGCCTGTGAGTCTGGCATATCATCAAAAGATGCTAGGTTGAGCTCCAAACGGTCCTCAAACGAAAGATATTCAAGCGCCATCTTGCGGAAAATGTAATCCACAATCGAGCTGGCAGTATGAATGTCTGGGTCATCGGTAATACCCGATGGCGCAAAGTTCATGTGCGACATAGCCTTCACGTAGGTGCGGAGCGGTACGCCATACTGCAAGCCATGGCTCACACTAACGGCCAACGCGTCCATTACACCTGCAAGGGTCGAACCCTGCTTCGAGATATTCAGCCACAACTCACCAGGTGTGCCATCTTCATACTCGCCCACCGTAAAGAAGCCCTTAATGTCTGATACCTTGAATTCAAATGTCTTAGAATTGCGTGTGCGTGGCATTTCGCGCTTCACAGCACCCTTCACAACAAAGCCTTCCAATGCCTGAGCCGGTGCAGCGGCATCTGGCTGCGCACCTGGTGCTTCAGATGCACCTTCCTTCTTAGCCATGTTAAGTGGCTGACCAACCTTAGAACCATCGCGGTAGATCGCAACGGCCTTAAGACCAAGCTTCCACGAAAGCAAGTGCAGTTCTTCGATATCTTCAACGGTTGCCGATACCGGCATGTTAACGGTCTTAGAAATCGCGCCCGAAAGGAACGGCTGCACAGCACCCATCATGCGAACGTGACCTTCGTAATGAATGGTGTTATCGCCCATCGAACAAGCAAATACAGGGAGGTGTTCTTTTTTGAGATTGGGTGCGCCCACGATGGTTTTTTCAATGTCAATGTAGCGTAGAATGTCATCAATTTGGGACTGGGTGTAGCCCAAAGTTCTGAGCGCGCGTGGCACGGTTTGGTTCACGATACTCATGGTGCCGCCACCGACTAACTTCTTAACTTTAACCAGTCCAAGATCTGGCTCGATACCAGTAGTGTCGCAGTCCATCATCAGGCCAATCGTGCCGGTAGGTGCAAGCAGACTTGCCTGTGAGTTACGTACGCCAAACTTTTCGCCAAGTTCAACTGCCTCATCCCACGACTGTGCAGCGGCCGAAAGCAGATCCTCGGCAACCAGTGACGCGTCGATATTAGACACCTCATGACGGTGCATTTTGAGCACGTTGATCATTGCATCACGATCGGCGTGGTAGCCGGCAAATGGTCCAACACGATTAGCAATTTTGGCGCTGGTTGCGTATGAATGACCAGTCATCAAGGCGGTCACAGCAGCAGCTTGCGCGCGGCCTTCGGCGGAGTCATATGGCAAGCCCTGGGCCATCAGCATGGCACCTAGGTTGGCGTAGCCAATACCGAGCTCGCGGTACTTCTTGGCGTTGTGCGCAATTTTTTCTGTTGGGTATTCCGAGTATCCGACCAATATTTCCTGAGCAGTAAACATCACTTCGGTCGTGTGCTTAAAGCCTTCTATATCGAAGCTACCGTCTTCACCAAGGAAGTGCAATAAGTTGATTGATGCTAGGTTACAGGCTGAATTGTCGAGGTGCATGTACTCCGAGCATGGATTCGAGCCGTTAATACGGCCAGCGTTTGGCGCTGTATGCCACTTGTTAACTGTGGTATCGAACTGCACGCCAGGGTCGGCGCTTTCCCAGGCAGCTTCGGCAATCTGGTGCCAGAGGTCACGTGCTCGGACTGTTTCGATTCTCTCGCCAGTCGTTACGGCTTTTAGGTCCCAATCTTCGTCACGCTCAACCGCACGCATGAAGTCATCGGTTACACGCACCGAGTTGTTGGCGTTCTGGTACTGCACCGAGAAGATGTCTCTACCGTCCACGCCCATATCAAAGCCGGATTCCTTGAGGATGCGCGCCTTGCGCTCTTCGATCGCTTTGCACCAGATGAATTCTTCAATGTCTGGATGGTCGATGTTCAAAATAACCATCTTGGCAGCCCGGCGGGTTTTACCGCCACTCTTGATCGCACCTGCTGATGAATCAGCGCCACGCATAAAGCTAAGCGGGCCTGAAGCATGTCCAGCACTGCGGCCGAGTCGCTCCTTTGAAGAACGAATTGAACTTACGTTGAGTCCCGAGCCAGACCCACCTTTAAAGATGATGCCTTCTTCGGTGTACCAGTTTAAGATTGACGGCATTGTGTCTTGTACGGAAAGGATAAAGCATGCGCTCGCCTGTTGCGCTCGGTCTTTGGCACCAATATTAAACCAGACTGGCGAGTTAAACGCCGCACGCTGTGTGGCTAATACGTACTTTAATTCTTGGTTAAATGTTTCGGCCTCTTCGGCATCAACAAAATAACCTTCTTTAATGCCATGGCGTGTAATGGTGTCGGCTACGCGGTCAACCAAATGCCGAAGCGAAGTCTCGCGCTCGTTGGTGCCAGGCGTGCCGTTAAAGTACTTCTGCGCCACGATGTTAATTGCATTTAAAGACCAGGTGTCAGGAAATTCAACATTCTTCTGCTGAAAAACCATCTGATTGGTCATAGGATTCTTGAGTTCAGAATCCGTGCGCACCCATTTGAGCATGTCGTACGCTTCTTCACCGCGCTTGGTGAAGTGGCGACGGATGCCAATTGCAGCTGTTTTAGCCATAATGATACCCCCACTTAATAGTTATTGGTGGCCAATAAAGAAACGTCTCAACGAAGTGCGACTGCCCCGAGCGCAAGTTCGATAATAAACGTTATTTCTTTTTGGCTGGTCCACCCTGTTTTGTTTTATTGTATTTTTTTGAGTAACACCTCCGATTTGGCTACTCACCGCTGGGCCTAAACCTGTGGTAACGCGCAGCGGCGAGCAGCAAAATCATTGGATAACATTGCGTTATGTTTTATCGGTGGCAGATAGACGCTGCTTCATGGTGCGGAGCTCATTTTCGAAACTCTCGATATCGCCAAAGCTCTTGTAGACGCTCGCGAATCTGACATATGCCACATCGTTGAGCTGGACCAACTTATTCATGGTCATCTCACCGATATATTCCGACTTCACCTCTGCCTCACCTAGCCCATACAAGGCTTCTTCGATCTGGGCTACCAAGTCCTCGACTTCATCAGCAGTCACCGCTGTCTTCTGGCAGGCTCGATGCAGGCCATCTACAATTTTTTGACGGTCAAACATCTGCCGTTCGCCACTGCGCTTTACAACCACTAGGTTTGGTCGTTCGATGCGTTCGTATGTGGTAAACCGAATCGATGGATCGCTTAAAGATTGGCGTCTGCGTCGAATCGCCTGGCCGTTAGCGACAAGCCGCGATTCGATAACCTTTGTATCTGAAAATGGTGTTCTTGGATATTTCATAAGCGTATACATTCTGAAAAACAGGTGCGATTTTAGTCGCCCCTACGTCTCTACCCTCCTTAATTCAAATGTACTGCACATATAGATTGGTCGGTTTTTAATGCTGCCCACAGTGGACTTTTGACGGTGTTGTTTGGTGTGGTGCACCCTCTACCTTCCCTAATTTTGCCCAAGCAAGTCATTTTTTGACAAGCCCAAGCGCTGCGTGCGGTGTTTATTTTTATGTAAATCCTACCGAGGGCACACTTGCACCTAATTTGGCACGAGGGGGTGGACGTCTAATTTTACGTCACACACCCATGCTGCATGTGATAGGTTACGATTGTTTATGCTCCCAGTAGGCTCCGTACATATATAGTGTGCCTAGCAATAATACTAGCACTACGTGTAGCGACCTGGCAACTAGAATGCGTTGTGGATTTTAACCATTTTGCACGAGTTAAACCTCTGTAATAACAGATTAGAAAGTCTAGTTTTCCGAGTCGTCTGAGGTAGCAGATTCGTCATCATCTGCTTTGGCTTTGTCTTTCTTGCCAAGTCGTCGCAAGAAAGATGGTTTGTCGTACTTCTCGTCCGAATCAGAGTCATAGGCCCAAATGTTGCGGGCTGGTTCCTCGTCTTTTAACAGCTCGTGCTTGTCAGCGGCTGGCGTATCGATATCGGCATCAATTGTACTCATTGTCTCGTCATCTACATCGTCATATTCGTCAAAGGTTGTTCGTGTGGTGACGCCTGCCGGTTCGGCACGCTCGTAGGTTTCTTCCATGGCACTTTCGCGACTGCGCTTAGTAAAGTACGAAGCGTCAAAGCCGGTCGCAATAACTGTGATCGAAACTTCATCGCCCATGTCCTCGCGTAGCGTTGCTCCAAAGATGATGTTAGCGTCCGGATCAACCGCACCGGTGATCGTCTCAGCGGCTTCATTAATCTCATGCATGGACATACTTGAGCTACCAGTAATGTTGAAGAGCACGCCGCGCGCACCATCAACCGATACTTCAAGCAGTGGCGATTCGATGGCCTTCTGGGCGGCCTCAACGGCGCGATTTTCGCCACTTGATCGCCCGATGCCCATCAACGCCGAGCCAGCATTGCTCATCACGGCTTTAATATCAGCAAAGTCGAGGTTGATAAGGCCATGCACGGTGATAAGATCGGAAATTCCTTGTACACCCTGCCTAAGCACATCGTCAGCCACTTTAAAGGCCTCCATGAGCGGGGTTCGGCGATCAATCGTCTGCAACAGTCGGTCATTAGGAATCGTTATAAGCGTGTCGACCGACTCAGAGAGACGTGCAATCGACTCTTCGGCATTGCGACGACGTTTATCACCTTCAAATGCAAACGGTTTGGTAGCGATACCAACTACCAAGATACCCTCATCTTTAGCGATCTTGGCAACTGCCGGGCCAGCACCAGAACCAGTACCACCGCCCGCACCGTAGGTTACAAAAATCATATCTGCGCCATTAATTATTTGTCGCAGGTCATCGGCGCTTTCCTCGGCTGCCTGGCGACCAACCGATGGGTCTGCACCAGCGCCTAGCCCTTTGGTCGTATCACGACCAATGTGGACTTTTACCTCGGCATGCGAATGATGCAACGCCTGGGCGTCGGTATTAATAGCGATAAACTCCACACCCTCAATACCGGTCTCGATCATCCGGTTGACGGCTGCGCCACCTCCGCCACCCACACCAATAACCTTAATGCGGGCAAACGACTGAATTGCAGGTGCGACTTCTGGCATAGATTTTTTACTCCCTCTTTCCCTAAAAGCTACTAAAGGCTTGTTCTCAATTGCCAGTCTACTATACGTGTTCAGACCAAATCAAGCATGGGCATGTGTCACAATTGCCGATATACACCTTTTTACAAATATGTATTTAGGTGGTAAACATGGTGTTCGACAAAGTTTTTACAGATGAGGGTAACGTGTACTCACCCCTCGTATTGGAATGTTCAGTAGAACATTCTGCTAATTTTAGGCGCTAAAACGTTTAAAAAATTTCTTAACGAAAGTAGTGAAATCATCTCCGCCCCCGCGGCTAGCATGATGATTCTGCGCTGAACCAAGTGACATATCGAGCATCATAAGTCCGACTGCTGCTGCATATTCTGGCGTATTGGTAGTGTCGATAATACCTGAGTAATTCTTTGGGGTTCCGACGCGAGCTGGCAACATCATTTTTTGCTTTACGAACGCGTCGATGTCGGGCAAGAGTGCCCAACCGCCAACCAAAATCACACCACCCGGCAATTTTCCAAAGCGATTGATCTTTTTCAGCTCATTGTTTACAAGGTCAAACTGCTCATCTAGGCGGGCAGACACAATATCGTCCACGAGCGCGCGATCAAACACATGCTTCTCGTTTTCGCGGGTAATTTCAATATGCTTGCGGTTGCTTTTCTCGCTTCCCATCGCTGAAGCATGCTGCACTTTGACTTCCTCGGCGACATCAAGATCAGTCTTTAGACCAATCGCAAGGTCGTTGGTGAGGTTGTTACTACCAATTGGTAATACTGCTACATGCTGAACGTCGTCATCTTCAATGACGAGCACGTTAGTTGTGCCAGAACCAAGGTCAAGCACGACAACGCCAGACTCACGCTGACGTGGCTCGAGCACCGACTCGGATGAAGCCAGACCGGCAAGGATATGGCGATTGATTTGGATACCAGCTACGTCCATACAGCGGTCAAGGTTTTTGAGTGGCGGCGTCGCGGCAGTTACAATATGCGCATCTACTTCAAGTCGTACCCCACTCATGCCGAGTGGTTCTTTAATATTTTCCTGGCCATCAAGTGCATAACTTTTGGCAAAAACCTGTAATATTTCACGATTCGCAGGTAGTTGCACTACCGAAGCGGCTTCTTCAACTCGAGCTAAATCATCATACGTAATCTCGTGACCTGCTGCAGAAATAGCAATTACGCCTTTTGAATTGAGACCTACGATGTGTGCGCCGTTAACACTAACGGTAGCTGCCCGAATGCTCTGACCTGAAATGCGCTCGGCTTCCTCAGTTGAGAGCGCGATTGCGTGCACCACTTCATCAACATTATTAATAACGCCTTTGCGCATACCACGGTTAGAAGCCCGGCCAGCACCAACAATAGTTGGAGTGACGTCTTCATTCCCAAGTACGCCAATAACTGTACGGACGTGGGTGGTGCCAATGTCTATACCGCAATATACAGGACCGGATTTTTGCATGATGTCATTATAACTCTCTTGCTTAAAATTCAAAACAGGTTGATGCAAAGAGTGGTATATGGGGCGGGGGTTGGAGTCTGCCTGGCAGAGCTACTCAATTTACCCCACCCGGGGTCTTTACCCCTAGGAATTACCAGCAAAAATAACCTATTTTTTCTGAGAGTTACATGAGAAATCACTATTTTTCATGAAATTATAATCATCATTTCAAAACCATGTCCTACTGTGCATCCAACTTCACAAGAAGATACGCCTACAATTCAGACTCAGTCAGAATCTCGTAACCATCATCAGTCACCAACACAGTATGCTCAAAGTGCGCCGCCAAGCTGCCGTCCACCGTTCGAATTGTCCAATGATCATCATCAAACTTAATGCGCCAGTCGCCCAGCGTTGCCATTGGCTCAATCGCAATCGTCATGCCGGCCTTGAGCATTGGGCCCTTGCCTGCCGTACCATAATTAGGGATATTTGGGTCTTCATGCAGCTCATGACCCACGCCGTGCCCCACCAAGTCGCGCACAATTCCTAAGCGACCCTTATTGAGCACCGCTTCGACCGCCGCACTGATATCACCAACTTTGGCACCGTCGCGCACCTTGGATATGCCGACATAGAGCGACTGTTTAGTTGTCTCAACCAACTTAAGTGTCTTAGACGCCGCATCACCAATCACAAGCGTCCGCCCGCTGTCACTAATCATGCCGTTATACGTAATGCCAAAATCCAAGCTCACAATGTCGCCGTCTTTCAGAACAATATCACGTGGCGTACCGTGCTCAATCTCGTCGTTAAGCGAGATGCAAATCGCGCCAGGAAACGGTGGCGATCCGTAACCCAAAAACGGCGTGTCACCACCAAGCGCCTTGGCCTCGCGCCGCGCCAATTGGTCGATTTCGAGGCAGTTCATGCCCTCATCGATCGTCTGTTCAATGGTGTCGAGCACTCGCGCCAGAATTTGGCCACTCGTACGCATCGCTTCTATCTCCTGAGGAGTCTTAACCTGGGTGTACATCAGCTAAATAATACCTTTGAGTGCAGTCATGATTTCCTGATGAATCGCAGCAGGTTCACCCGTGCCGTTTATTGCAAAGATGCGAGTGCCACGCTCTGCCATATGGTCAATCATGGGCAAAATTTCTTTTTCGTACTGAGCATAGCGATCGCGAATTACTTGTTCGTCATCGTCGTTTCGGCCACGTTGCTTTAAGCGATTCACCACTTCTTCTAGTGGCACCTGAATATGTACAATTGCCTCCAGGTTACGGCGTGCAGCCTTTGTGTAACCCCGGAACCAGTGCACCTGGCTTTCATTACGAGGAAAACCATCAATCAAAATACGGGTGCCGTTGGACACGTCCTCGATAGCCCGGGCGAGCACATCTTCAACCAATGCATCGTCAACTAAGTGGCCTTGCTCCATGGCCTCGCGCTGCTCGCTCAAGCCGTCAAGATGCTTGCGTAGCAGCACGCCAGTGGAAAGCCATACCACATTGGCCTCATCTTCAATCATTTGTGCCTGCACGCTCTTACCGGCGCCTGGAGGGCCAACTATCAGCAGCATTAGCCCAGCTTCGCTTTCACGATACGTGATACTACCGAGCCGTCAGCCTTGCCGGCCAACTTGCCCATAACCTTGCCCATAACGGTACCGACATTGTCACCGCCAACCTCGGCTATTACTTCATCAACCACTATTTCAATTTCAGCTTCAGGCATCATTTGCGGCAAATAGGCGTCAATAATGGCGGCTTCAGCGAGCTCTTTATCGGCCCGTACTTGATCATTACCATCAATAAACATCTGGGCAGCCTCGCGGCGCTTTTTGGCTTCACGCGCTACAATCTTCAGTTGCTTGGCATCATCAAAGTCACCCCGCTCGTCAATCTCGGCCATTTGCAGCGCCGTTTTGACCATGCGTAGCACCTCAAGCTTGTCCTTTTCGCCAGCACGCATGGCCGCCTTAAGGTCTTCCATAATAGTTTCTTGCATCGACATATCTACCTACCTCGCTCTTTCAGGTTCATTATACCGGATGATGCGCCCCAGTTAAATGATTGCGAGGGTCAGATCTCATAAAACCGATAAATGTTGCATAATATAAAAATTGATAAACATATTACATAATAATTTTTACATTTGTGAGATCTGCCCCTCGGCGACGAGCTCGGGGCGATCTAAGTCATAAAAGTGTTGAAAGCGCGCCGGGTACTGCCAGCCGAAGGAGAGTAATTGCGGACACGGTTGTCCACACTCTGCTTCGGGCCTGGCAGCCCCGCGCGCACTTTGCCTCATTTGGTGGTGAGGCTTCGCAGCGTATTGCTTTTGTGCTGCAATCAACGAACGTGGAGGCTAGCTCCCGACCTGGCTCACCTTGACATCATAGATACACGGAGAGCTGGAGAACTCGATCTGATCATCCATGGGCTTGGGAACAGCTACGAACCGGCTCCCCTCTGGCACCTTGATGATGTTGATCGGGATCGTCACAGAACCCGTGTAGTCGATGTCGACGTAGGTCATGCCATCGAGCGTGAGTTCCCACTCAACCGGCCCGTCGTACCCCGCCACCTTCGGAAAGATAGTGAAGCTGTCGGCCGCAACAGATGCGACCTCGAAGACGTAGTACGAACCACCGTTGGAACTGGCGTAGCCAGTGTCGTAGCAGGCCAGATGGAAGTTGCCCCCTCCCGCCTTGGAAGGAAGGATGGGTGCACTCTGCCCACTCGGCGCCACTGAGGCGCCCTCCGTGCAGTGCACCGGATCGGGCACCACCAGCTGAGCCTCGCGCTCTCCGGCCGGGTTCATCACCCAGACGGAGCCGCAGGGCTCGTTGGCACTGAACGTATCACCGGTGTTGATCTTGCCGACCGACCCCCCAGGGGTGCCGTCGGCGAAGAACTGCTGAACGGTGTAGCCACCGTTGCTGTCCACCTCGCCCAGGATGCCAGGCGTACCAATGTCCTCGACGGTACTCCTGCCCTGCGCGTGCACCTCGATGGTCGGCTTGGGTTCGGGCGTAGGCGCCGGGCACTCGGTGGAATTGGCTGCTCCGAGCGACTCGCGGCGGACAGCGCCTGTCCCGTTGTCGGTGAGCGTGAACACACCGGTGGGAACACGCATGTCGGTGCCGCTACCTTGAAACAGGAACAGCTTCTCGACCGGATGCCCCTCACGAGCCACCTGGTCGAGCGCCATGGCCACACCGTGGGCGTCGTAGCCCTCGAAGTGGACGGTGGTGGGGTTACCTCCCTTGGGGACGACGACCTGGAAGGTCATCATGTTGTCCCCGCAGGAGAACTCCTGCACCACCTCGGCGGACGGAGCCGCGAACGGATCGCGGTCGTCACCGAGGTAGAACTTGCCTGCCCCGTAGATGAGCCCGACAGCCACTGCCATGACCAGAACCAGCCCCATGAGCATCAGGCCCAACAGGGCATGCTCGATGAAACCGACTGGCTGCCGGATCATGTCAGCGACAGATCGCGGCGGATCCGGCGGTGCCGGCGGAACCGGCCCGGGGTACGAGCTCCCCGCGGGGGGAGGTGGCGGAGGCGGCGTGCCCCCACCGGACTGCAGTGGGAGGTCGGGATCGGGCGGCGCGCCCACGGTCCAACCTCGACTGCCTTGATTCGTGATGCCTGTGGTACCAGGCCCTTCTTGAGAGAATTCCCGTGGACCTTGATCGGTCACGATGTTACTCCATTCTTTTCGGCGAGTAGAAATTGTTGATTGCATAGCACATACAGCCAGCTGAGTTTCCCCAGCCTTGCTGCGTAGAGCTGGCATGCTTCATGAGACAAAATACACCTCAATAAACCTGCCGGCTCCCCCCTCTCAAGGTTATTCGCCCAGAAAGAGAGACAGCCATTGTTTAGTAGTGCACTAATCAACAGCTGTCTCTCTTCGTGAGCCCTATAAGGGGGCTATAATATCAATTATGATATTAATGTCACAAAGTAGTATGTTTTATACTTAAAACAATTCTTCTTTGCTTCTATAGCCACCTCTGTAATTACACGTGTAGCTATTGTCTAAATAGTATCATAAAATATCTAAAAAGTCAATACTTATATGCGCCAGTGACCTCTGTTAAAACTCTATCCCCTTTGTCAAAATCAGCTATATAAGCCGATTTTACGATTTTTCGGACGCAAGCCAGCCTTTATCACATCTGTTTTAAGGTCAACGAATGTGCCTTTTTTCACAAGCAAATAGCTTGCAAGAGCAACTTCACCCGCATTATCCTCTAATGAATATGAAATCAAAAATGATATAGAATTATATAATTTACATGCAAAACAAATAAAACACCCCACAGATACCATGGGGTGTTTTACGGTGCTAAAACAGATCTTAGCGAATACCCAAGCGGGTGTTCTTGATCTTTTCAGCGCGGCGAGCAGAACGCAAAATTGCCTTGCGGCGACGCTCTGTCTTGCTAATGCCCTTCTCGAAGTACTGGGCATTGCGTGCCTCAGCCAAAACGCCAGATTGCTGCACCTTGCGGTTGAATCGACGGATCAGGTTCTCGAGGGCTTCTTTATTGTCTTTGCGTGTAACTTGTAACATAATCCTGCTAAGTCTAGCGCAACAGAGGTAAATAATCAAGCCCAATCTGTTACCGTATCGGTGCCCGATTAGTCATTTATCTGTTACATATCTGTAAATAACAGCCCTATGCAGGCAAAATATCAACGAGCCTGTGCTGCAGGCTGATTCGGCCGTTCCACTCGTTCGTTTCCAGATGAAACAGCGCTTTTGCTTTGCTTCCCTGCTTGGGCATTTTCTTAGCCAGCCCAAAACCAATTGAATCGCGTTGCACCCCTGTAGAATCGCGCAGCAAGGCCTTGGCATGCGTTTTGGTCTGACCCACGCCCTGCCAACGTTCTATCACTACAGGAGCCGCAAACAGCGGACAGGCGTTGTCCACGCCAAATGGCTCCATAGTTGCGAGCAGGCTAATAAGTTCGTGATCAAGCCCGCCAAAGTCGGCTAATTCCAAGTCGGCTTTTGGCACCACATGCTGACGTTCGACCTCTAGATCATGCTCGGCAAAATAGGCGTTAACGGCCGCGCGAAACGCATCAATATTTTCAGCCGGCAAGGTAACTCCAGCAGCAGCAGCGTGACCACCACCCTTTTCGATCAACTTGCGGTTACCCATAATCGCCTTGGCCAGATGATAATTACCGAACGATCGTGCGGACCCAGTCGCTTTGCCTGCTTCGTCGATCCCTAAAACAAAAACTGGCTTTAAAAACTCTTCTACAAGCCGCGAGGCCACAATCCCAACAACTCCATGCGACCAGCCCTCGCCAGATACCACCAGCACCGTGTCGTCCATTGTGCTCGCCTGCTCAATCGCTTCTTTGGTAATAATGTCCTGAATTCGTCTGCGCTCGGTGTTTTGCTCCTCAAGGGATTCGGCAAATTCGCGAGCCGTTTGCATATCTGATGCAGCCAGCAAATTCATACTTAGCCTGGCTGTATCGAGTCGCCCGGAGGCGTTTAAGCGTGGCCCAAACCGAAAGCCAAACGTATCGGTAGCTACTTTGCCAAGATCAACCGCCGCTAGCTCCGCAAGCGCGCGCAAACCAGCCCTGCGAGTTTGCTGCGCCACACGAATCCCCCAGTAGGTCAAAATTCGGTTTTCGCCAGTTAGCGGAACGGAATCACATACGGTGCCCATAGCCACCAGATCAAGCAGCCACTTTTCTTGCCCCTGTTCGAGACCATCGAGGCGCGTTTGCAAGGCACGAATCAAGGTAAAGGCAACGCCGACACCCGCCAGATCTTTACATGGATACTTGGTGTCTGGCCGCTTGGGATTAATAATCGCTATAGCATTCGGCAACGTTTCTCCTACGGTGTGGTGATCGGTCACAATCACATCTATCCCAAGGCTCTTGGCGTAGTCA
>CAZHXE010000009.1:0-18538 GCA_964536005.1 uncultured Candidatus Saccharibacteria bacterium | reverse complement strand
CAAAGTTGGGCAGTCTGCCTTAACTCCCGTAAGTGTGTTCTACCGCGCACTCGACCATGTCTCGGCCGACCCAACCAATGCCAAGCCGCCTAAGCCCGAAGAGTTTATGCTCAGCCGCCACTTAAACGAGCAGATCATTAAAGACGTCTACGACCTGTCATCTGGTAAAACCGAAACCCAGACTAAGCAATCAGACGCTTCAGAAAAGTGCCACACCATTATGCAGCTTCAGTCTACTGCGGTTATAGGGCTCGACCGCAACGGCTTGATTCGGTTTGCCAACCCGCGAGCTACTGACATCATGCCTGCCTCTGTGTCGTCGCCAGAAGGCATGTCGATCGGCGACACCATCGCGCCAGAATTCTCATCTGGCGTACCGTTTAACGAATGGCTGTCATCTATTCAGGGCGACAAAATATCCGCGCGCTGCGTGTGGGAACGCGTCAAGGTCGTGATCGACGAACAAAATACCAAGTACTTTGACATGATCGCCGATTACCACAAAAACGAGTCGCACGGTATTGAGGTAATTGTGGTACTGGTGGACAAGACCGAGGCGTATCACGTAGACGACTCCGCCTTTAATTTTGTTTCGCTCGCCGTGCACGAGCTCCGCTCGCCAATCAGCGTTCTGCGTGGCTATATTGAAGTATTTCAGGACGAAATTGGGCCATCGCTGGACCAAGACCAGCAGGGCTTTATGGCTAAGATGTCGGCAAGTGCGACGCAACTGGCTACTTTTGTTAACAATATTTTGAACATTGCGCGGATCGAAAACGACCAGCTTAAGCTGCACTTGTACGCCGATAATATAGGCGACGTGCTTAATAATTCGCACGAAGACTTTTTGCTGCGCACCTCTGTAAGAAAGCGCAATTTGGTGTACAAGATCGGCCAGAACCTGCCTTCTGTGGGGGTTGACCGCATTGGTATTTATGAAGTGATGAGCAATTTAATCGACAACGCCATTAAGTATTCGCCCGAGGGCAGCGACATAGAAGTGCGCGCCGACCAATCCAACGGGGGAGTGACCGTCACAGTTACCGACCACGGCATTGGCATCCCTGGCTCGGTTATGGGCAATATCTTTGAACGCTTTTATCGCTCACACCACTCCCGCGACAATGTCGCTGGAACCGGCCTTGGCCTATATCTTTGTAAGACCATCGTAGAGGCGCACGGCGGCACCATTTGGGTACGCTCAACCGAAGGGCAGGGCACAACATTTGGCTTTGACCTGCCGCCATTTGAGTCGATACAATCAGAGCTAGCAAGCAACGCGCCAGCCACTGAAGGCGACATTGTGCGCACGGCACACGGCTGGATTCGTAACCACGGAAAGATGCGAACCTAAAGACTATGACACAGTTTAAAACCATTATTATTGTAGAAGATGACGTGTTCATTACCGAGCTGTATGCGCGTTCGCTGCGCCGGGCTGGCTACGAAGTAACGACCGTCGTGACTGGCACAGAGGCCTTAGAGCTGGGCAAAAAAGGCGAGCACGATTTGATGCTGCTCGACATTCTGACACCCGAGCTAACTGGCATTGAGGTGCTCAAAGCCCTGCGCCAACCTGATAACCAAGCGCCAAACATGAAGATCATCATCACTACCAACCTCGACCAAGACGAAGTCACACGCGCCGACATCGAACGCCTGGCCGACGGCTACATCATAAAGGCAGATATCACGCCCAAACGCCTTATTGAACTCATTCACCAACTGGAAGAGTTTGGCAGCATCGAGAACGAACCAACCGATTCATAAACAGGTGACAAGTTAATCTACATCTGTTAAAATAGGCTGGATTCATGGACGCGGTCACATATTTTAGTAGCCACGTGCGCCCCCAGGGTTTCGCCATGAAACAGACAGCGGTCCCATCGTCTAACGGTTAGGACATCAGGTTCTCATCCTGAAAATAGGAGTTCGATTCTCCTTGGGATCACCATACGAGCATTTTTTGAAGCCACAAGCTGAAATACAGAATTCACCCCTGTAAAAAGGGGTGTTTTTTGTGTTCCAGAATTTAAATCTTCATATGTTGGTAATTTGTTAAAAAAGAGAGCGAAAAGTTGTGATCTTTTGATCGGATCTATCTGTTGAGATAGGAGTTCATCTAGGTGTTCCAGAAAATATTTGGCTTTTGTTAATTTTTGCTTAATATCTACTGTTTTTTGCTCGTTTTTCATTGCTTTCCTTTCCTCTAGTTCCTTAATTGCTAATTCAACTTTAGTTAAGTCTTCCTCCATGTACTTTAAAGCTGTTGTATTGGTCAATATCTTAAGTTTGTCTACGATAGCTTGAGCTTCTAGATGTTTAGCTTTGATTTGTGACTCAAGTACAGTTATTTCAGCTTCGTGTGCCGCCATGCGACGTTCATATTCGTGCTCGATGTAATTCATTACCTGATCTATTTTGGCTTGCTCTACGCAAAACTGGCTTAGGAACTTATTGATTCTCTCTTCCATCTTATCCTTAGGAATGCGTAGGTAGTGGCCACGATTACTGCAATGATATGCAGGATAGTGATTACCTGACTTACCGCGTGATGAGCTGCCGAGAAACGGATATGTACATTCAGGACACAATACGAACTTTCTGTAAGCAAATTTGTCATTGTGTGTACCTTTCGGCGTTGCATACCTCTTGGAGATATTATGCTCAAAAACAAGATCGCCCTCTTTGTCGTAGCGTATCTGTCGCTTGCCTCGATTAGCAGCATTGAAAAGCTCTATCGATACCAGTCCATCGAACACACATTTCACAGGCTTGCCATTAGTCCACTTTTCAACGTTGACTCCAGCATTAATGGGCTTTTCGATAAGCTTGAGCATAGCTTTGACTGTCAATGGTTTTCCGCCAGTCTTTCCAATTATTCTTGTACGATCTTCTCGACTCCTGAGATACTTCACTCTGTTGTGGTAGCCAGCCTCGTTAATCTTTGCGACGATCAGAGGGTCACTAAGCAATCCTTCTGCACGCATTTCGTAAGCCATTGACACGAACTTTGCCTCCTCTTTGTGCGGCTTAAGGATGCTACGTTTACCATGTTTGGTCTCAACTCTTTTTGTAACGAACCCATACGGGGGTTGACGCATCCAGTAACCCATTTGGGTGTAGCGAATCTCTGCGCCTATAACCCGACTTAGTATGTCACGCACTTCGTCTTTAGATCGCTCTGCTTCTAAAATCTCAGCCTTACGTGATGGGGCGTAGGTACTCCAGGAGTATTCTTGTTCAAGATGCGACAGCGTATTGATTTCGGTATCACTGATTATTCCATACGCATCTACGAGCGATACACCAATCTCCGTTAATTGTTTTTTGAGCATGTCATACGGCGTTGAGCCGCCACGAGTAAATCGGTCAATCGATTTTATGATAACTACGTCGATACTTTTATTTTTCTTGCAGAATTCAACAACCTTTTGCATCGGCTGTGTTATACCGCTTGCTGATTCTGCAAGCATAATATAGTCGTGAATTACATAACCGCGCGATTGAGCGTAATTATCTATAAGTTCTTTCTGTGCCTCCGGAGAATCACTATCTGAACGTTGTTTATTAGTTGATACCCTTATCGCCGCGACAGCACTACTCCTTCGCATGCGCAACTCCTTTTTGCTCCATTTGATCAAATGTCTCAACTAAGATCTTTGCGAGTAACTCAAGCCTTTCTTCTTCTGAAAGTTGAAGCTCAGGTATAGTTTCTTGCTTGTTTTTTACCCCTTTCGGACGTCCCATGATTCCCTCACTAAGTATCCTTTTAATGGATAGTTTACAGTCTTTTTGAAATCATTACAATGGGTAGTTTAATTAGTTTTGCATTACTAATAATTATTTTGCTTTTTACAGATTAAAATAGTGCAACATATTCTCCTTCATATATACTTACGTATATACATAGATATATAAACATCGGTGGGCAGGACTTACGCCTAAAAACATGCCTTCCGCTTCACATCGAAAACTAACCACAAATCAAATCCACACACTAAAACTGCTATATAAATTTCGCTTCTTATCGCCTGGGTCGCTTGCAGAATATCGTGGCACTACTACTTGGTCAGCACAAAATACCTTCAATATACTTTCAGGGTATGGATTAGTAGGCAAACGCCACAGCAAACTTCATAAAATTGATCGCAAACCAGCTAGCTATCATTTGACGCCGACAGCCTTGAAGCTACTTAAAGATGAGTATGGCCTCAATGAGCCTGTTCTTCATGCACGATATAAAGACCGAACAGTAGGGCAGTCATTTATTGATAACCATCTGAGTATTATGAATATCTATTTATCTATCAGAAAAGAGCACCCGAATGAGTTCAAAATGTTTACCAAGTATGAGATTCATGGCCGAACACAGTTCCCTGAGCAGTTACCAGATTTATACCTAAGAAGAAACAATCCACATCCAGAAAAACCAGATGAAATAATGATTGATTACATTCCTACGAATCAGCAAAAATGGGTTACTAAAAAACGAATTGATCAATATCTTGAACTTTTTGAATCAAGCAATTGGCCGACTGAACATTATCCAGCAATTTTGTTTTACGTAGAGAGTAACGATATAGCAGTGTTTATAAATAAATATGCCGCAGAGCGTAAGGACTCGCTTTTAATTGGGCGAAATGCTATTAATATTGGCTGCAAGAACGTGAAATAGCAGTTTTAAGTCATGCTCAGGACGTAAAGCTACTACCAACGCGGCATATCACCAACCTGTGTCGGTTCAAAATTCCTATCTCGCTCAACTCTTAGCCCAAACGGACCTTGTAGGCTCTCAAGCCCAGATAGCTTGAAGTACCCAAACTCAGCTTCGTGACCCTTCACAAATCCAAAACATAGATCATCACCATCAAACTCTATGATGTACCATGTCCAATTACTCCAAGGCGTGAATAACTTGGCTCGTATAACTTTGTCTTGAATCTCAACTGATTCTGTCTCATAGAGCTTTGGTAACTTAGAGATGATTGATTTAGTTAGTAATGATGAACTCATTGCTGCCCTCCTTCGGGTTATTACTTTCTTAACGCCGAAATAGCACGGACATAGGTTCTGGCTTGGCAAGGTGGAGATTCCCTTGAAAACTACATTAGATTATCATTAATTTTTCAATGGCGAATTCTACCTTGCCGAGGCAGGTTCTATGCGTACACTGAGGAGGCATAAGAAAGAAATGCCCTAATTAAAGCCCTTCCTTCTCCAGATTAATCTCCAATGTAGCAAATTTAGTGCAGTAGAGTGCTGTGTGTACATAAACTATTGACTTTTGTACTTTGCTTCTTCATAATTAGGTATATGAGCGAAAAATTAAGCGAACTAGCAGAAATCATGAGTGGGTATACTTTCCGGGGTGCTGTTATTGATGCAGGCCACGGGGTGCGTGTAATACAAGCCAAAGACGTGTCAACTGAAAATATTGATTTCAAAGCTCTACCATTTGTCAACGACGACATTCCAGCAAACAAGTATCTACAGGATGGCGACGTGCTACTGACTTCGCGAGGCTCATTTCGTGCAGCAGTCTATCGAAGCGACGTGCCGTCTGTAGCCTCATCTTCTTTGTTTGTGCTGCGCTCCAAAACCGACAAATGCCTCCCTGAATACTTATCTATATTCCTTAATTCAGAAAGATCTCAATCCTATTTAAATCAATCAGCGAGAGGGGCAACCATTAAGAGCGTGCGCATTCCGGATTTAGGAGTGCTCGATATCTCTGTTCTCAGTATCAACAAACAGAAGCAGTTAGCAGAATTCAGTAGTGTCATTAAAGAATTAACTGCCGACCTTCATAGAAAATCTCAACTCATAAGCGATATACATAGCGCTACTTTTAATAAAGTACTACAAGGAGCTCGTTAAAAATGACAAAGCAATACTCACAGGCAGAACTTAATAACATACTCTGGGGTGCTGCTGATTCAAGTCGTACGAGCGTCGATGCTGGCATTTACAAAGATTACGCGCTCACCATGCTCTTCTTTAAGTACTTAAGCGACAAGTCCAAGAAACAGCATGCTAAGTATGTAGAGCGTTACGGTAACGATGAAGCTCGCATTGCCTCAAAGATGAAGCAAGATCGGTTTTACCTGCCTCCGAATACAGACTTTGATTTCATATACTCTAAGAAGGAAGAAGACAACATCGGCGAAGAGCTCAACAAAGTCCTCCACCGAATCGAAGAGACTAATAAGGCTAAGCTTGAGGGTGTATTCAGTGTCGATTTTAACTCCGAGTCAATTCTTGGCAAACAAGCGCAGCGCAACAAAATGCTTCGTCACTTGATTGATGATTTTTACATTATCGACCTAGGCGATGCAGACGAGGACGTTATCGGCAACTCATACATGTACCTTATTGAACGATTTGGTGCAGATGCGGGCAAAAAGGCTGGAGAGTTCTTTACAGTTAAATCAGTTGCAAAACTCGTTGCAATGCTAGCCCAGCCAAAACCTGGTGATCGAATTTGCGACCCTGCTATGGGCAGCGGCGGCCTGCTGCTTTTGGCAGGCGAAGAAATAGAGAAACAAGGTTCGATTAACTATGCCCTATATGGTCAGGAGTCAACAGGTAGTACTTACCAGCTAGCACGCATGAACATGTTTCTTCATGGTAAGGATTCGGCCTATCTTGAATGGGGCGACACCCTAAACAACCCTCAGCTCGTAGAGAACGACAGACTCATGAAATTTGACATATGTGTGGCTAATCCACCATTTTCACTCAAGAAATGGGGCGCAGAAAACGCTGAAAGCGACAAATATAGTCGCTTCTGGCGCGGTGTCCCACCAAAAGATAAGGGTGACTACGCATTTATTACCCATATGATCGAAACTGCGAAGCCAAAGAGTGGCCGTGTATCGGTTATAGTCCCGCACGGTGTGCTTTTCCGTGGAGGTGCCGAGGGCAAGATTCGTGAAGCACTGCTTAAAGAAAACATAGTGGATGCGGTTATCGGGTTGCCCGCGGGGCTCTTCCAGACAACTGGCATACCTGTAGCAGTTTTAATACTTGACCGTTCTCGTGAAGAAGGCGGTAAAAATCAGGACAAGAAAGACGTACTGTTTATTGAAGCTTCTAAAGAGTTTAAGTCGGGTAAAGCCCAGAACTCACTTACCGAAGAAAATATACAGAAAATTTATGACGCCTACTTGAAGCGCGAAAATTTAGATAAGTTTGCTCACGTTGCGACCATGGATGAGATTGCAGAAAACGAATACAATCTTAACATTACCCGTTACGTTGACACGTTCGAAGAAGAAGCCGAGATTGACATTGCTGCTAATCTTGCAGAACTCGGAAAGCTAAATCCTGAGCTGGAAAAGCTTGAGGCACAAATGAATGAATACCTAAAAGAGCTGGGTGTAAAATAATGCAACCACTTAACTTAGGAAGCGGGCAACAACTTTCATTCAATACTCGAAATCTTTTGATTATTGGCTCTAATGGCTCGGGTAAATCATCGCTTATGCGTGCAATAGACCAAAATAATCCTAATTGCAGTATTATATCGGCACATAAAAATCTAATGCTAAAACAAGGTCAATTTAAAGGCCAGGAAGATACGTGGTTAAGGGCTAACAAATCGAGTTTTGAAAGCCTAACAACAGGAGGAGGACAAAAACCACTCCATAGTAACACTATACAAAATGATTTTAATCAAACGATTGAAATTCTCATACGTGAGTACGAGCGTACTTCTGTTAAGGCACTTAACGCTGGTCAAAGCGTAAAGGATATTAATCGTCAGCTCGACATGGTAATGGAGCTATGGAATGAAATATTTCAGGATAGACTTCTCAGCTTTGATGTAGACAATCAAAAAATTGTGTGCCAAATAAAACCGGGCGGTTCTCCGTATGAAATAGAAAGCCTATCAGATGGAGAGCGGTGCGCACTATATCTGTTGCTCAAACTTGCACTCTCAATCAATGAAAATTTTGTGGTAATTGACGAACCAGAAACTTACCTTAATCCCGCGTTAGTTAATTCATTGTTTGATCTCTGCGAATCAACTTTTAAAACCATTCACTTCATCTACCTAAGCCATGATTTAGACTTTGTAACGTCAAGAAAAGGCTGTGACACATTCTGGATTAAAAGCTATACATACCCGCAAACATGGCAGATAGAAAAACTTGAGTACGACAACATACCCACTGAGCTACTCGCAAGGATCGTCGGAACAAAAAAACAAAAGATATTATTTGTTGAATCGACAGCCGATAAAGATGCGCGCTTGTATCAAGCAATATATCCTGATTTCAAAGTCTGGCCGGTAGGTGGTTGCGAAAACGTAATTAACTATACTAAAGCGTTCAATTCTAGCGTCGAAAAATTTAACAAAACTTACTTTGGTCTTATAGACAGGGATCTCCGAAGCGATGATGAATTGGCCAGTCTCTCGCTAAGTGGCGTGCTTGCTACACCTGTAGCAATCTACGAGAATCTATTCCTTAAAGAAGAAGTGGTGTCATTTGTTTTTACACAGCTAGGTAGAACTGATTTTGATGCTAAGTCGCAAAATCTCAAAGATGCAGTACGAAGAGAATTATCATCCGCCAACTACAAGAAAGCGTACGTTAAAACAAAGTTACTGCAGAAGTTTAATCAAGAGATTGATCAAATAGCAAGCGGAACATCTTCGTTCAGCCCAGATCTAGTGATGTATGCAACCGAGCTAAACCAAATCGAGTCAAAAACCTATAACGAACAACTGGCTTGCTACAACCAAAAGAACTTAAGTGGTTGCGTAAACGCTATCGGCTATACATGGAGTGGATGGCAAGAGCAAGTCTTGAACATTTTTAACACAGATAAGGCAGAAGAATTTAGAAATCTATGGCTTCAATTTATGCCCGTCATTGGAGAAGAGGATGCCTAGTAGCTGGAAAACTATCAGACTCAGCGAAATTGCCAGAATATATGATGGAACGCATCAAACACCAACGTATGTTGATGAAGGGATTCCTTTTTATAGCGTAGAACATATAACTTCTGATGATTTCGATGATACTAAATTCATAAGCGAAGAAGTTTTCGCAGCTGAATCGCGTCGTGTTGTTTTAGAAAAATGCGATATCTTAATGACCAGAATTGGTGACGTAGGAAATGCAAAATATATCGACTGGGATGTTCGTGCATCCTTTTATGTTAGTTTAGCTCTTCTGAAATGTAAGGAGGACGTAGATCCGCAGTTTATCACCTACTTGATTAACTCAGATACGGGGCGACGGGAGATATGGGCCAAAACACTTCATGTTGCTTTTCCTAACAAGATTAATCTTGGAGATATCGGAAAGTGTGCTTTTGGCATCCCACCAAAGGGAGCACAAATTCAGATTGTAAAGATCCTAAGCGTCTGGGATGACTATCTTGAGAAGCTGGATCTGAAGATTGCAGCGAAGAAAAATATCAAAAAAGGCTTGATGCAGCAGCTGCTGTCTGGCAATAGGCGACTTACGTGTCTCGATGATGATTGGGAAACCATAAGTCTCGGTGACGTAGCAATAATTAAACGTGGTGGTTCGCCACGGCCCATTGAAGCATATATCACTGCCGCGGATGACGGCCTGAACTGGCTTAGAATTGGCGACATTAAAAATGGCAGCAGGTACATTACAAAGACCTCTCAAAAGATCAAGCCTGAAGGGCTCAAAAAAACGACTATAGTTCACGAGGGTGACTTTATTCTCTCTAATTCAATGAGCTTCGGCCGACCTTATATCATGAAAATTTCTGCCTGCATTCACGACGGTTGGTTGGCTTTAATGGACATTAAGCAAATTGTAAATAAGAGTTTTTTGTTCTATATGCTGTCATCGAGCAAAATTCAGGGCAAGTTCAAGGCATTGTCTGCTGGTTCTGGCGTACAGAATTTGAAGAAAGAGACAGTCGCAACAGTTGAGATTCAACTGCCAAGCCTAGAAGAACAGAAATTGATTGCTAAAATCCTACACGACGCTGATGATGAGATAGAGATGCTTACCGAGCAACGTAACTTAGTCGTAAAACAAAGAGACTACTTAATTAATAATCTTGTAACTGGAAAGATTCGCCTACCGATTTCAGAGAGCACCACGAACAGGGAGGCTGTGCATGCTTGAGAACATTAACTTTGATGAAGCTCGGCAGTCGCAGCTGCCACTTGTTGAGCTACTTATAAACATGGGCTACACCTACTTACCCACAAAGCAGCTCATGGCCCAGCGAGATGTAGATCCTTCCTACTACATCCTAAAGGACATCGCAGCCGAATCCCTAATGCGTATAAACGACTATGAGCATCGTGCCGAAAAGTACAAGTTCAGTGAAAAAGATATTGCCGAGGCAATTGACGAGCTAGAAAACATACAGTTTGAAGGCCTTATTGATACATCAAAAGCAGTATTCAATACCATTATGCCCTTGCGTGGCGGTAAGACTATTCGCGTGTTCCACGACGGCAAGTATGAATCAAAAAGCTTCAGGTTTATTGATTTTGAACATCCAGAAAATAATGTTTACCACGTTGCCGTAGAGGTTGAAATTAGCGCGAAGAATGGCACTCGCCGACCTGATATAGTTTGCTATGTAAATGGCATACCGTTTGTGGTGATCGAGAACAAGAAGTCGAGCGTTGATGTCGCTGAGGCAATAAATCAGATGGTTCGCAATCAGGGCCCTGACTATTCTCCTCGATTCTTCATCTATCCGCAGCTACTTATTGCCTCGAACGGTAAAGAAGTCCGATATGGAACTACTGGTACACCGAGTGAGTTTTATGTTAACTGGCGCGAGAAAGACATACCCGAACCTGAACTCAATGCCAAAATCAGTTCACTCGTCAGCACACCGATAGACAGCGGTACCTATTCACAATTACTGCTAGATTTGAACGGTTCAACGGATGGCCATAGACAGAAGCTGGAGCGCAAGTCTACTGAGCAAGACAGAACAGCCCTTAACCTACTTACGCCTGAACGATTACTCGATATTACAAAGAACTACATTCTATATGATGGCGCACAAAAGAAAGTTATGCGCTATCAGCAATACTTTGCAATCAACAAAGCTCTGAGGCGTATTGACGAGAAAGAACCAACCCGACACGGCGAGCGTCGCAAGGGTGGAATCATCTGGCATACCCAAGGTTCAGGCAAGTCACTAACAATGGTAATGTTCGTAAAAGCTTTAATCGAAGATCCACGAATTACTAATCCACGAATCTTGATAGTGACCGACAGAAAAGACCTCGATCGGCAGATCCTAGGCACTTTCCAAAACGCAGGACTCAAGAAGAAGGTAAAGCAAGCTAAGAGCGGCGAAGACTTGCTCAAGATGATTAAAGAGAAAGATACGAGTGTTATTACCACGCTGATTCATAAATTCCAGTCAGCTTCCCGTAAGCGCGCAGATTTTATTGATACTGATGAGAATATATTTGTATTTATCGATGAAGCACATCGCTCACAGCATGGTGATGCCAACATAGAAATGGCACGTACGATACCAAATGCTTGTTATATTGCGTTTACTGGTACACCACTACTCAAGAATGAACGATCGCGTAACAAATTTGGTGACTTTATTGATAAATACACAATCGATGATGCACTAGATGATAACATCGTTCTGCCCCTTATCTATGAAGGTCGCTATGTTGATCTGAAGCAAGATAAGAAAGAGATTGATCGCCTCGTTGATCGTCTAACGAGTGATCTGAACTATGAGCAGAAAAAACAGCTTCAGAAGAACGTTGAGAAGAAGCTCATCAAGGATAACCCTAAACGCATCACTGAGATTGCTTACGATATCGAGAAACACTACGTCAAACGGTTCCAGGGCTTTGGATTGAAGGCGCAAATAGTTGCACCATCAAAGTTCTCGGCCATGCTGTTCCAAAAATACTTTAATGGTAGCGGGAAGATAAATACTGCACTCGTTATCTCAGATGAAAATGGGATCATTGATGATAAAGACGAGCACAGAAAAGATGTCGAAACATATCTAAAAGATATCAAAGACAAGTACCAAAGTCTGCTCAGTTACGAAAAGGAAGTAATTGATAGTTTCAAATATAACGATGAAGGTGTTGAGATACTTATTGTAGTCGATAAGTTGCTGACTGGGTTTGACGCCCCGCGCAATACGGTCCTCTACCTCACGAAAGAGTTGAAAGACCACAACCTGCTTCAAGCAATTGCTCGAGTGAATCGGCTCTACGATAATCCTGCACTACCTAAAACCGCTGGATATATCATTGACTACTCTGAAAATGCGGAGAACATTCACACTGCCATGGCTCTCTTTGGTAGCTACGACGAAGAAGATGTTAAGGGCGCACTAATTGATGTTAACGAGAAGATAAACGACCTAGAAGCGAGCTACGGGGCGTTACACGACATTTTCAACAATGTAGCCAGCGACGACGAAGCGTATTTGCAGCATCTAGAGGATGATCCAACACGTAAAGAATTCTACGCAGCTCTCAATAAGTTCCTACGCGAATTCGGTGAGTGTATGGTGTTGCAAGATTTCGCTCACAAGTTTGAAGACATTGATATATACCGTAAGGAACTTAAAAAATTCATGGAGCTTCGCAAATCTGCAACCCTGCTACATGACGAGCGAGTTGATTTCTCGAAATATCGCAACAGTCTAGTGAAGATACTAGATGACAATATTAAGGCCGAAGAAGCCGAACTTCTCACAGAAGAAATCAACATCACCGATAAAGAACTATTTGATCGAGCAATTGAAGATTTGGGCTCTGATAAGTCAAAAGCTGAGGCTATTGCAGCTCAGACAAAGCGCACAATTACCGAAAAATATGACGCCGACCCTGAATTCTACAGCAAGTTCTCTAAGAAAATCAGTCAGATACTTGAGGAAATGCGTGCTAAAAAGTTAGCGGATATTGAAGCATTGAAGCAACTAAAGCTTATTTCTGACGAGGTGCTAGATAAAAAAGATGATTCCTTACCGGTTAAAATCAGTGATATAAGCGGCAGCGACGTGCTTTATCGTAACCTGATTGAACTGATCCCACTAGAAGACGACGAGTATGTTGAATCTATACTTGATTTACATAAGATACTAAGCAGAAATGCTCGAGTCGATTGGTGGAAGAATCACGAGATGAAGCGAGTGATGAGAAATAGTATCGATGACTACATATATGATGAATTAAAAATAGGCCGTGGCTTAGAATTATCGGCTGAGCGGATTGATGAAATTGTTGAAACTATCATGAAGCTCGCTGAGAATAATCACGAGAACTTCATTAAATGATGACAAAAAAGTTTGAATACGGGACGCACAAATATACATACGGGCTATTAAGGCAGGAGCGCAAAACTTTGAGTTTAACAGTTGAACCCTGCCTGACAATCACCCTCAAAGCACCATCCGATGCCAGCGACGAGCGTATCGAAACGTTCCTAAAGAAAAAGTGGATGTGGCTAAACAAGCAGTTAACCTTCTTTGAGAAATATCGACGAAAATTTTACACGAAAGAGTATGTATCCGGTGAAAGCTTCTACTATCTTGGAAGGCAATATAAACTGATGGTTAAGCAAGGTGAGAAAAATTCAGTTGCTCTGAGCAAAGGAAAGCTCACAATAACAACAACACAGCCTACGACCGATAGTGTACATAACCGCATCCTACTCGACAGATGGTACAAAAGACGCAGACACGAAATATATGTCGAAAGGTATAATGAAATTCTTAAGAAGTTTGACTATAAAATGCCCCCTGAACTTACCATTCGCGTTATGGCGAGGCGTTGGGGTAGCTTCGTGAAGGGCGAACGGATTGTGTTAAATCCTTTGCTTATTCAGGCACCAAAAGAAGCAATTGATTATGTAATAACTCATGAGTTGTGTCATATGAAGTATAAAAACCATGATACTAAGTTTTATCAGCTTCTTGAAACAAAATTTCCTGGCTGGGAGAAGACCAAAGAAAAACTAGAGCTTCAGATAATGTAATCAGGACGAAAAATAATCCTGGCTAGTCACGGTAAAACTCAACGAGGTCTTAACCCGGCTAGACAGGTAAAATATTTATTACGGTTAAAGTCCACAGAAGTATCCACGCCAAAAGAGACAAGGGAATATGCACCAAAGCGTATAGGGTAACCCCGAGTAAAGGCGCATCCCCTCTGCAGTAACTAAACTTCTTTCCGACGATGTAATATGAAATGATCCTAAGCAATGCATAAAGCGAAACCGCTTGTCCAAAAACCCATCCTATGAATTCATTCTGGAATATCGGCACGGTTTCAATCGTGAAGTAACAGATGATAAATCGAATAATGAAGCTGGCGGTAGATGCGATTTTATACACTAAAGTATCTCATCAGGCGTATCCAGACTATTGGTAGCCCCAGTTTGATTAGCAGATATATTCTTGATGTTTTTTTGTTTCGGAGCAGGCTTTGACTCCTCGGAGTATCCATACGTTTTACGAGAACTCTCTTTAACTTTAATAGCCATTTCTTCATCTGGATCGGAGCTGAGTAGTGTAGTTTCACCGCTCATAGGTTCTTGGGCTTTTATTGCTGAAATACGACAGTAAAAAGTGTACGCAGGAAGATTTGCAATTTCGCCTTTTGCAATATATGGCGCAAATAATGGCAGTACGAAGCGTTCATCAGCTGGGCTGCCGGAGCGGAAGGCTACAACCGTGCCAACGTTTGCCAATACAATATCAACCAAGCGCTGTTCATCTTGCTGCTGTGTTGACTGCTCGGCCATGATTAAGAAAAGTTTGTATTTACGCGCCTCACTCAACATCTGCACAAAACCCATCGTGGCGAAGTTCTGGAACTCGTCTACATAAAGATAGTAGGGTTTGCGATCTGCTTGTTTTTGCATTGCCCTGCGCAAACTTGCTAGCTGTAGTTTCGCCAGTATCGTGATACCGAACAGTGCGGATGTGTCTTCACCCAACGTGCCTTTAGAGAAGTTACAGATTAGAATTTTTTGCTCGTCCATAATCTGCTCAAAGTTTATAGTGGACTTGTTTTGCTCCAACATTTTACGAGCACTAGCTGAAAACAAAAACCGTCCAATCTTGGCGGTAATACCAGCAGCCATTTTGACTCTTTGCATGTCTCCCGCTTTACCCAGTTCTTGTTTCCAGAAGTTTTTGAGATCTTGATCTTCAAGATTACTTGTGGCTTTATTTCTGAATGTTCTGTCGTTTAGAAGACGAAAGATAGTGAATAAATTCGCTTCATCAAGTGTAAGAGCGGTCTGTATGGTGTTACGCAACACATACTCAATCCGGTGACCACCAGTGTCATCTTCGCTAAATATTTTACGCAATACCGATACTGCAGATTCCGTAACACGGTCCTTTTCCCGCAACAGGTCGTTACCGCTAATACCTACTGGCAATTCCAGTAAGTTAACACCTATTGGCATATCTAAGTCATCTGGGTTAAGGTAAATAACGTCTTTGATGCGATGCTCTGGGATAAAGCCGAGCAACTCTTCCGCTAAATCTCCGTGTGGATCAACAACAGCCACACCTTTACCATTTTGGATATCCTGCACAATCTGATATTTCAACATTGTAGTTTTACCGTTTCCCGTTCCACCGATAACGTACATATGCCGCTGTCTTTCTGCTTCTGTTAGGCCAATCGGTGTAGTTCGACCATGATGCACGTTTTCACCAATCAATACGTCTAAATTTGAGCCATCCTTGAGAGATAAAGGTGCTGGTAAGGTTTTACTTAGTGATCTGGCAATATCTTCTGTCTTTGCATTTTCTGAATTTGGAAAGTGATACAAGCTAGCAAGTTCTGACGATGCCAGAAACAACGGCCTTGTAAAAGATGCGATACGATAGTGGGCTTTATATGATTGAAGCTTATTAAAAACAACTCTTCTTCGCAGTTTAAAGCCTTGATACTTTGGAACTTCATATAGCCCCATAGCAGATTGTATGGATTCTTTTATTTCTTTGTATCGCGATTTACTATTGGCATTGATCACGAACCTAATATCTGACTTAAAGAGAGGCTGTTTCAATTTCTCGCTTATAGAGCTCACAAGCTCTTGCTCGAAGTAGCTAATTTGTCTTGCAGGAATGTCGCCTCGCGCAACTTGCATCTGACGGTCAACCTGTCGCTGTTTTGATGAATTGTGTGCAGGGTAAGTTTCTGGATGCAAACTGGTTGTGACCATATCCGTTATTCCAAAATTTACTATATTGATTCCATTTGTAACGCGTTGGAGCCATAGCATCCGGTTGGATTCATGTGGCAGAAATGTATCATTATGAAGTATCTTTTGGCGTAAACGTCCTGCTTCTCGAATATGCTTTGGTTCTATGATCAACTGCATGTTTACCAATTCATCGTCTTCTAGCTGCGTCATTGCTGCGGTAATGTAGCCTATGGGATCATGCACACTCAGTTCCTCATAGTTTTGTAGGGGATATGCGAAATGTTTTTTAGCTACAAAACGCAAAACTTTAAAGTTTGCATCTGCTTTGAGGTGGTCACTAACAAGTTTTACTTTTGCATCATTTAGATAAGATTTGATGATGTTTTGAGCTGCTTTAGATTTAGAGTTGGGAGCACGGATTAGGTACCTGATACCACCAGTCTTGGTAGATACGATTTCTGCACTAATCGTGTGTCTTTGGCCGAGAAGTTTTTGCTGGATAGTGCGGGTGTCGGTAAGAGTATATAGAGCTGTAAAAAGTGCACTCGTAGCATCCATAGGCTTGTCATCGAAAGCAAGCGGGGTTATTTCTATCAGAGTATAAGCTCTTCTTATTTGATGGATAAGAATTATAAGTTTTCGTGCAGTCAGCGCAAGTATTCCGGCAATGAAAAGAAATACTAACATACCTGAATAGTTTTTCAAGTTCTCAGCATACTCATGATTCCAACTGATGTGCTTATCCTCCAGCCCACCAATTACTACTGTTACAGTTTAATTTAAGATAGAACTATATGCGAGCATAAACATTATTAACTTTCAACATTCTCATCATATAAGTCCTGTAAATCTTTAACTCCACCAAACGCTACTCGATCAATTATTGTATTGTCCATAGACATCATTAGAGCGGGCGTAATTACAAATTCACCATACCGATCGTTAACTTCATCAATTGACCGCTCTAGTGCGTGTTTATCTTCCTTTGAACCATCGAACAAGGAAATTTGCTGCGGCATATAGGGCTGCAAATCATAAACTGATACTGCGAGATTTGTTGCCACTTTAATGATGGGTTGCATATTGAACAGTCTCATCGCATGACGGTATATATCTTGGTTTGTGTATATATTCGTTTTTGTCCTCATGCCTTTATGCCAAAAACTGCGGTCTTGGTAAGATAATGCAATGTGGACCCCCTCTGCATAATATCCGGCTGATCTAAGTCTTCGCCCAGTTTTTACACAAAGCTTCATTAGTAGCTTTGCAAGTTCTTGTCTGTCAGCAGTTTTTTGCCCAATTGCATAGGTATGGCCAAAGCTTTTTCTCTTGAATTCCACATCGTCGATTTCCCACCCACGCAATCGTACATACCAGTAGAAACCTACAACAGACTGGAACACCTGCTTTTTTAGTTTAGTTGAACTGGCTGCAAAAAAGTGGAGTGGCGAATATATATCAGCAGCATTTAACCGAGCTTCGTATCTAACATTTATACCAGGTAAATCAACTAAATCTAATGACGATACACATCAAGAACATTACTTATACTTATGACATCCATTCCATCAGGTTTGTGTAGTCCGGCGGCTAACTTTGCCAGAAACCTATTTGTTCCAATGCCGACATTCACTTTCATCCATTCGCCAATCTCATCTTTTACTCTTTGTTTTATCTCACGTCCAATTTCCTCCATTGTTTTATGCTTGATGAGTTGTGTGCCCGAAAAATCCATTACGGCTTCATCAATAGACTTAGGAGTGACTCGATCTGTATAGCTCATGAAAATCTTTTTAAATTTCACATGAGCATCACGATATTTTGGGGGATCGGGCGGTAAGATAACAATGTCAGGACATATTATCTGAGCTTCGCGTACTGTTAGGCCTAGTCTGATTCCTAAGGCTTTTGCTTCAATAGAGGGTGCAATAATAATACCCTTAGGAGAGACGTAAGGCGCGACTGCTATTGGCCTGCCACGCAAATGAGGGTTGGCTTGCTGCTCTACGGTAGCGAAGCAGCTATTCATATCTACATGCATTATCAGCGGAACATTCGCATTAATGGGCAGGTCGAATGGTTCAGGTGGTTTCGCCATCCCATGTCCTTCCCAATATCCACTGTAAATCAGTGGCATCAAATCTTAGCTCAAAAAAGTTTGATTCATCAGAGCAGCTAAATACATGGATGATCTTACGGCCCTCTTTGACCTTATGCTGATAGCTAACTTTCTTCATCACGTACTCTTTACCATGCCAACGAATCTTAAAAGGACGAACATCTTTAAAGCCACGTCCAAAGACTGCGGCAACTTCAATTTTTTCGTTAATGGTTTCGTACATATGTTCACTTTCTTT
>CAZHXE010000008.1:0-19520 GCA_964536005.1 uncultured Candidatus Saccharibacteria bacterium | reverse complement strand
ATCCATCAGTTCTTGCCGCCAATTATTGTGGCTGGCATTTTAGACGATCTGAGTAAGGGCAACTACATTCCTGGCGATGTATTGGGCAGTTTTGGCAGACCGCTCGTCATATACGCGTTGCTAATATTTATTGGCGGAACCATTAGCTGGCGCCTGCTCATCTTCCTACTATGGAGGCTAGAGGGACTGGTTGTGCGCGACCTCATGCGTACACAATTCGAGCACCTCATTAATTTGGGTGCGCAATTTCATACCAACAAATTTGGCGGTTCGATTGTTTCACAAACCAATAAGTTAACCGGATCATATATTCGCTTCGCCGACACCACTTTGTACCATACCTACAGCCTAATAGTTTCGGTCATCATTGTGAGCGTATTTGCATGGTCGCGTTCGCACGAATTCGTGTATCTCATGATTGGCGTATCGTTCTTCATCACCGCAGTTGCAATTTGGCTGTCACGTAAAACGGCGCAAGTCGTAGAAGCTGAATCTGCCCAGCAGAATAAGACCACCGGTATGCTCGCTGATGTAATCACGAACATCATGGCGGTAAAAAGTTTTGCCGCTAACGAAGCTGAAACTGATCGGTTTGCCAGGCAAACAGAGGCCACCAGGCATGCGACGAATCGACTGGTCTTTACGATCATGAAAAATCAAATGACACTTGGTGTAATTACTAGCAGCCTTAGCGTCGCGACTCTTGCCATCGCTGCGATCAGTGTTGTCGTGTACGGCGCAAACGTGGGAACGGTGTTCTTGCTGCTCAACTATTCCGGCCAAATCGCAGGCAAGCTGTGGGACTTTTCGCACAACGCAATTAGCAACTACAACCGCGCATTTGGCGATTCTGCAGAAGCTGTCAGAACGCTACTTACCGAATACGACGTAAAAGATCCTGTCTCACCCGAGATGCCACACATAACCGACGGCGCCATAACCTTTAAAAATGTGAGTTTTAGGCATGCAGACAGCAAGTCAAATAAGCTGCTCTTCAAAGAGCTGAATCTCGACATCGCAGCTGGCGAGAAAATCGGTCTTGTTGGCCACTCGGGTTCAGGCAAGACGACCTTGACCAAGATTTTGTTGCGCTACTCAGATATTGATGCGGGCAGTATCGAAATTGATGGTCAAAACATCGCCAAGATTACTCAGGCAGATCTGCGCCACAACATCGCGTATGTGCCACAGGAGCCCCTGCTCTTCCACCGTACTATTGCAGAGAATATTGGCTACGGCACGGTTACGCCAGATTCAAAAGCAATCATTCGCGCTGCCAAGCAGGCCAACGCTCACGAGTTCATCAAGGAACTGCCACAGGGCTACGATACATTGGTTGGCGAACGCGGCGTCAAACTCTCGGGTGGCCAACGTCAGCGCGTCGCCATCGCCCGGGCGCTCATGAAAGACTCGCCCATCCTGGTACTTGACGAGGCAACGAGCGCACTCGACAGCGAAAGTGAATTGCTGATTCAGCAGGCACTCAATAATTTGATGAGTGGCCGCACGGCAATTGTGATTGCCCACCGTTTGAGCACGATTCAGCGCATGGACAGGATTGTGGTAATGGAGCATGGCGCCATCATTGAGCAGGGTTCGCATGCCGAGTTACTCAAGGCCGGTGGCCAGTACGCCTCTTTGTGGGCGCATCAGTCGGGTGGATTCATAGAGGAATAAGTTTCCACGCACGGTCGCAAACCGGCCGTGCAAATTCCTCTTTCCAAACTATAGCCAGATTCACAACAACCTGATCTGTTCATGTGGCTCGCTTGCAAAAGTTTTTTGTCACTATGCTTGCAACAATCGTTTTCTTAGATCTATAGTACGCACATTATGAGCGAGTCAGCGGCAAACAACCGATTCGAAATGGAAGCGAGGGAAGTCAGTTTTGCCGAGCCATACGAATTTCTAGATGTGTATGCCAATGACGAACAGGCCCCACTCGACGGAGCTCGCCGTTACATCGCCATTACTCTCGACAGTCCAAATAGGACCAAGTTTGATGCACTAGCGGAACGTCTTGAACTCAACGAAAGTGAGCAAGCCAGAATTATCACCCTCTTGCACGATCTGGTTCGGCTACGGCATGGTTTTAACGGCAGACCATCAATTGACGAGAAGTATTACGAAGTAACAGAGGCAACCATTGCATGGCTCAAGCACCGCCTACTGCTTGGTCTGCTTCCTACAATTGCCAGCAGCGCTACAGCCAAAACCCCTCCTCACCTTACAGATGTCGTCATCGCACGAGTAGACACAGCGATTCTACTAGTATCCGAGCATCTGGATGCCCGCTTCGATGCATCGTTTGCCAAGCGTGAGAACCCAACAAGAGATCTTTTTCAAGAAGAAATAGCTCGATTAATTAGTGATAATCTTCGTGCAGCATACGAAGAACGGCGCATGAGCTACCCGCGAGTAGATCAGCTTGTAAACGACATCATGCAATCGCCATCACCAATGGAGTACACCCTCACAAGCGCAGCCCTAACCCAACTTGGACGTGTACAAGATATGCACGATAGTTTAGTAGAAAGCTGGATTGCTGCTCGCGCTTCTCAGGCTGCGGGCGTGAACTCTGTTGCAAAGCCCCTGACAAGAGCTGATATTAATGACCTCAGTGCTCACCCAGCAGTCACAACCCCCAAAGATAATGAGCCGACCGTTTTTGCTAAGCCAGAAAAGTACCGCGAGACTAAACGCGAACCAGTTATGCTGGAAGCTGAGGACTATCGACCGACCTTGACCAGTTTATTAGATTATGCACATTACGCCGCAATGGCAGAGATAGTGGCAAAAGCCGAATACGAATCCAAAATAAAGGGCGCAAATACAGGAGACGGACTTGAATCAGAAGAGCCAGCATTAGAAGTGACACCGGTTGCATTTGAAGGTGTGAGCGACAGTGCGGCACATATTCGTGCATTGGTTAGGGAAACCTTGAACAGTTCTGACTTTATGCGCGCTTTGTATGAACAATTTGGCTCTGCTTATTTAATCGCTTTTCGCCGTGCGCTCCGAAATGTCGGCAATTCGGCAGGCTTTGAACCAATCCAGCAGTGGGTAACCACATTCGAGAATGATCGTACCCTTCGTATCGGCGAAAGTCACGTGCTCCGACCAGACCGAGTGATTCTTGACGACGAGAGAGGAATCGATTTAAGCAGACCTCCTGCAGCTAATTCCTAGAGCACCTGCCGCAAATACTCAGCCGTATAAGAAGTTGGATGCTTGGCTACTTCATCAGGTGTACCGATGACCAGCACTTGCCCGCCGCCATCACCGCCCTCAGGACCCATATCAATAAGGTAGTCGGCTGACTTAATCACATCTAGGTTGTGTTCAATAATCACCATTGAGTTACCACTATCCACAAGAGCATGTAGCACGCCAAGTAATCGGTTAACATCGTCCATGTGCAAACCAGTAGTTGGTTCATCTAAAATGTAAAGCGTTTTGCCAGTTGCGCGCCGTGAAAGCTCGGTCGCCAGTTTTATGCGTTGCGCCTCACCACCAGACACCGTGGTTGCAGACTGACCCAGGCGTATATAGCCAAGCCCTACCTGCACAAGCGTTTCGAGCTTACCAGCAATAGACGGAATATTTGAGAAAAATTCTAATGCCTGCTCAACGGTCATGTCGAGCACCTGGGCAATGTTCTTGCCCTTAAAGTGAATCTCGAGCGCTTCCCGGTTATAGCGCTGACCATGACATACCTCACACGGCACGTACACATCAGGTAAAAAGTGCATTTCAATTTTGATAATGCCGTCGCCCTTACAGTTTTCGCAACGACCACCAACCACGTTAAAGCTGAATCGGCCCGGCTTGTAGCCGCGTAGTTTTGCCTCATTGGTGTTGGCAAACAAGTCACGGATTGGCGTGAATAAACCCGTGTACGTGGCTGGGTTTGAACGAGGTGTACGGCCAATTGGCGACTGGTCGATCACAATGGCTTTATCGAGCAATTTGATACCAATAATTTCTTCGTGTTTGCCAGATACGGTTGAGGCTCGGTGCAGCCGCGCCTGCAATTCCTTAGCCAAAATATCGTTAACGAGTGACGACTTGCCGCTGCCGGAAACACCGGTCACTACGACCATTTTGCCAAGAGGAATATCGACAGTCACGTTCTTAAGATTGTGTTCGCTGGCATTCACGATAGTTAAGACATTGCCATTGCCAGCACGATACTTCTTGCGACGCTCAATCTTCTTTTCGCCGCGCAGGTATTGGCCGGTAATACTTTTGGGGTTCTCGCCCACTTCTCTTGGGGTGCCAGCAGCCACAATTTCGCCGCCATGCACGCCAGCACCGGGGCCAATGTCTACTACATAGTCAGACATACGAATAGTTTCTTCGTCGTGCTCAACCACGATCACTGTATTGCCAAGGTCACGCATTCGTTGCAATGTGGCGATCAAGCGCGCGTTGTCGCGTTGATGCAGGCCAATTGAAGGCTCATCAAGCACATACAGCACACCCATCAGGCCTGAGCCAATTTGCGTGGCAAGACGAATACGCTGCGCTTCACCGCCCGACAGAGTATTTGCGCTGCGCGCCAAAGTAAGGTAGCCCAAACCAACATCTACCAAAAAGCCCAGCCGAGCTTTGATTTCTTTAATAATTTGCTTAGCAATTTCTGCGTCACGACCCTCGAGCTTGAGCGAATTAAAGAATGCTACAGATTCATCAATGGACATCTCAACTACATCAATTATCGAGCGCTTCTGCACGGTAACCGCCAAAACTTCAGGCTTGAGCCGCTTACCTTTACAGACATGACATGGTTTTTCGATCATGAACTTTTCAATGTCGCGTTTTACAAAGTCTGATTCAGTTTCGCGGTGGCGACGCTCGAGATTTGGAATAATACCTTCAAAGCTGGTTTGATAGCTACGACCACTGCCAAGCTCGACTTCATACTTTTCTGAGCCGGTTCCAAACAGGAGCTGCTCGAGCTGTTGGTCGGTCAAGTCTTTGACAGGAATATGCACTGAAAAGCCGTGTTGCATAGCCATGGCATTGACTTGCTTCATATACCAGGTGTCGATACGCATTCTGTTCCAAGGACGAATGGCACCTTCAGAAATGGTTAGCGATGGATTCAAAATAAGGTCGGTGTCGACTTCGAGCCTACTGCCTAGGCCCATGCAGGTTGGGCAGGCGCCGTGTGGTGAGTTGAACGAGAAGGTGCGGGGCTCCATCTCGGGAGCAATAAAGTCGGGGTACTCAGGGTTAAAATAGCGCTTTGAAAAACGGTGATCTTTGCCCGCGTCAACGTCAACGACAGTAATGTTGCCGTCGCCAAGTTCAAGTGCCTGCTCAACTGACTGCGCCATGCGCGATGCCGAATCTTCGCTATTAATAATTCGGTCAACAATTACTTCGATAGTGTGTTTGTATTTCTTGTCGAGCTCTGGGAATTCGCTGAGTTCATACACAATGCCATCTACCCTGGCACGCGCAAAGCCAGCCCGCATAAATTGCTCTGGCACATGGGCATGCTCACCCTTTTTATCTACAACCACCGGGGCTAAAATCATGAGCTTCGCATTTTCGGGCAATGACCGTACGCCATCGGTAATTTCCTGTGGCGACATGTTGGTGATTGGCTGCCCGTCCGGGCCGTGAGCAATGCCAATACGAGCGTAGAGCAAACGCAAGTAATCATAAATTTCAGTTACCGTGGCCACCGTTGAACGCGGGTTGCGTGACGTCGATTTTTGATCGATCGAGATGGCCGGACTCAGACCGTCGATTTGGTCGACATCTGGCTTTTCCATTAAACCTAAGAACTGGCGCGCATACGCGCTCAGACTCTCCACATAGCGGCGCTGACCCTCGGCATAAATGGTATCAAACGCGAGCGAAGACTTGCCTGAGCCCGACAGGCCAGTAATGACAATAAGCTGCTCACGCGGCAGCGTCAGAGAAATATTTTTTAGGTTATGCTCACGGGCACCCTGGATATTAATAACATCTGCCATAAATCAAAGGTTGATTATACAGTTTAATGCTGACTTTTTCCAGTCTTTGCCCGCCGAATCTCACCGCATCTCATTCTGACAACACACTCTGCGTCAGGATCACTTCGTGCTCCGTGACGGTGCGTTCGGCTGGCTGCTCAGGGCAGCCACAGTCTGTCCGAACGGGATACGGTGAGATTCGGCGATGAAAGCTTAACGAAGAACATTTGATAGGCGACGGACAATTGGACGAGACATTATCATGCCTTTATAATGCAACTTATCACTAACTAGGGGGACATAACCACATGGACGAATCCAATCAAGCAGCCGACGCCTACTATAACGGTCAGGACGGCCAGGATGACGAACTCGACCTGAGCTTTCTGGACGACGAAACCACTACAGAAGATCCTGCCAGCAAGTAGACCATGCGTGTTGGTATTGTTGTAGCCCACATCTTTATGCAAGATGCGTTGCTTGATAATGTTATTTTTTCGCCTGGCGCGCTCGCAATAGATCTAGCAAATGGGCTTGTTGATGCTGGCCATGAAGTACACTTATACACGCCAGGCCCAGTCACTACGACCACGCAAAATATCACTGCTGACATGAGCGGCTTTGAAGATGAGCTAAAACTGCGCGGCTATGGTTATATCGAACTGCTCAAGAAGCACCCGCTTACGTTTGTAACGCTCGCCCGCCAGGTGCAGGCGGCACTAATAGCACAGGCCTTTGCAGACGCCAACCAGAACCAGCTTGACGTCGCACACATCTACACCAACGAAGAAGATATTGGTTTGCAGTTTGCCGAGTTTTGCACCAAGCCAGTAGTCTTTACGCACCATGACCCTTATAATTTCTCGTCGGGTTACCGGGCACTCTTTCCGCACAAGCCACACCTCAACTACATTGCGATTAGCGAGAGTCAAAAGAAGCATATGCCTAGTGATACAAATTGGCTCGCGACTATTTATCATGGCCAGCCACTTGATAGGTATCATTTTGAGCGCACGCCTGAAGATTATGTATTGTTCATTGGAAGAGTTGTTGCCGCAAAAGGCACCCATCTGGCCATTAAGGCTGTTAAGCATTACAACGAGCAAAATCCCGACAAACCACTTAAGCTCAAAATTGCGGGTAAACATTACGGCGACAGCTACTTTGCTGACCACATTGAGCCCGAGCTTGATGACTGCATCGAATACGTTGGTTTTGTGAATGAAAACACTGCCAAACAGGCGCTCATAGGGCATGCCAAGGCACTGATTGTTCCATCGGTGTTTGAGGAGCCTTTTGGGTTGGTGCTGATCGAGTCACTTGCATGCGGGACACCGGTGATTGGGCTTGATTCGGGCGCCATTCCAGAAGTGATTACGAATGATAAAACGGGTTATGTTGTTCCAAAAACAAGCGAACAAGAAATAATCAAAGCCATTGCCAACAACCTTAGTAAACTAGATTTATTAGATAGAAGTACCTGCCGTGCCGAATTTGAAGCTCGCTTCACAACCGCACATATGGTTGAGCAACATGTTCTGGCGTACCAAAGGCTCTTACAAAATAACTAGTGGCGCCTTGATATGCGGATGCGACTCATAGCCTTCGAGTGTGAAATCCTCGGCCTTAAAGTCGTCAATTGACGTTATGGCTGGGTTCAACCTGAGTTGCGGGAAGGATATTGGCCGGCGTCTGAGCTGCTCCTTTGCTTGCTCGATATGATTCTTGTACAAGTGCGCATTACCAATTGACACAATTAGCTCACGCGCTTCCGTACCCGTTACTTGCGCAACCATGTGCAGCAACATACTGTACTGAGCAATGTTGAATGGCAGTCCTAAAAAGACATCACTCGATCGCTGATACAGCAGCATACGCAGTTTGTTTTTGGTTACGTCAAACTGAAACATGGTGTGGCACGGCGGTAGACGCATTTCCTCCAGCTGGGCTGCGTTCCAAGCACTCACTAAAATCGATTTTGAGTGAGGGTTGTGCTTAATTTGCTCAATTGCCCATGCCAATTGGTCGATCTTTTTACCATCAGGGCCAGGCCACGAGCGCCATTGCACACCGTAAACCGGTCCCAGATTGAGTTGCTCGTCGGCGAAATCATCCCAGTAATGAATCTTGTGGTCCTGCAGATACTTGATGTTCGAGCTACCCGACACAAACCACAGGAGTTCGTGCAGCATAATCTGAAAAGGCATTTTTTTGGTAGTGAGCATCGGAAAGCCGCGTCGCATGTCAAAGCGCATCTGGTAGCCAAAAATACTCTTAATATCACTGATTCCACGCGTTGGCTTGGATTTGCCTTCTTTAAGGATCTCAGCCATGAGCCTCAGGTATTGATATTCAGGATGTCCGACAGAGTCCGACACGTTATACCCTCCACATTTATCTACTTAATATGCTTTAATCCTACCATGAAGCAAGACACCATTTGGCAAATTGTGCGGGCGTATGGCATAGAGCCGGTTAACATCGACCCGCCGCAATCGGGGTACCGAAACCATACCTACAAAATTAGGTTAGCCAATAAATCAACAGTCAATCTTATTGTGTATTCCGCTCATTTTGATCGCCATGAGCAAATCAAGGCCATGCATAGCCTTGGCAGGTTCTTGCACGAGAGGGGCCTGCCCGTGCGATATCCGTTAGACAACCGTATTTTGCGCCTACGCTCAGCGCCTAGCCCAGCATATGCGTGTGTTTACAATTACTTACCTGGTAGCACAATAAGCTGGGAGAGTTACACCAAGCGACACATCAAACATCTTGGCAAAAGCATGGCCGAGTTGCATGCGCACATGGCTACCTTTCCCAAGCCCGAGATTCTACCCAACGCCCATGATCAGCATATTAGCCTCATCGCTCAGATGCAGCATTATTTTGAACGTGAGGGGGTGGTGAAGGCGATGCAAACCAAATTAGATATCACGGTTGATTCGTCTCGTTTTGACGCATTCGCAGGTGTATTTGATGAGCTCAAGACTGCCGGTAAGTTGCAGCCACTCCACCTGGATATGGTGCGCGGCAACGTCTTGTTCGACAAAAACAAAAACGTGACTGGTATTATTGACTTCGAAAAAGCCGCCGTAGGTCATTTTCAGCTTGATCTAGCTCGCACGCTCGCGTTCTTGCACGTCGACTGCCTGTACAAGGACGAGGCAGAAGTAACAGCCACGTTTCTTAGCAAGGGTTATTTGCGCCGCAAACTGGAGCTCCTTGGCATTCCGCACCGCAACATTAGCTTCACATCTGATTCGCTCAGCCAATTGGTTGACTATTTTGCGCTCTATGACTTTTATAAATTTCTATTGCATAACCCATATGAGTCGCTTGAACAGAACCAACACTATCTGCGCACGCGTGATAAATTGCTGCGCTCTGGCGTGATAGGGCAAGCAACAAAACAAGATTAAAATTTTACAACTCCACGTATAGGCCAATTAGATATATACTGTCACTAGTTACAAGCAAAGTGGAGGATAGGGGGAGACGCGCATGGCGACAAAACACGCCTGGAAAAAGCGACTAATCGACCAGAGCGACTTGCTCGAGTTGCACGAAAAGTTAAAGACCAAGAATCTTAAGATTGTGTTTACGGCTGGTTCGTGGGATCTGCTACATGTTGGTCAATGCCGTTATTTGCAAGAAGCCAAAGGCTACGGCGACATTTTGGTGGTTGGTGTAAGCGCAAACGCGGCAATTCGTAAGGTGAAGGGTCCGAATAAGCCAATCTTGGACGAGACGATTCGTGCTGAAATGCTCACATTCCTGCGTTCAGTCGACTTTGTGACCATCCTGCCCGAACCGAGTTGCAACCCTACGCTCGGCCTGCTCAAACCCGATACGTTTATTACTGTTAAAGAAGACTGGACCGACGAATACAAAGAATCTAAAGAGTACCGCACCGTCAGCAAATATGGCGGCCAAGTGGTTGTGGTTGATCGCCAGTCCACCACGCTCTCTACCACTTCGATCGTGCAGCGCGCCATTGGCGGACAGCTGGGCGATATCTTTAAAGAATTCATGGAACTACGCAAAGATCCGCTAAAAGAAAAACGATGACCAAGCCTGTTCGCAAACCCAAAACCGAAGCCGAAAAGCAAATCTACTACCGCGATGCCAGATCCAAGGGCTATTACAACGAGATCTGGACTACCACCGGTAAATGTGTCTTTTGTGACCTGCACGATAAGTACATTTTCTTTGAAGAGAACGGCATCGTGCTCACCATAACCATGTTCGCCTATATCGATGGGCACTGCATGGTCATACCGAGACGGCACGTAACGTCAGTTAAAGAATTGACGGCCGAAGAATGGGAAACCATGCGTAAATTCTTTTATCTTGCAAAGAAAATTATCAAGAAAGCCCATGGCGTAAAAAGCATGCAGATCGTGCAAAAGGATGGCCCGAATTCGCAAAGCACCGTTGTGCACCTACATTTCCACTGCATTCCATTCGACGCGCCCGACCTTACCGAATGGCACTTTCGTGACCTCAAAAACACACCGCTGGAAAATGCCCAACTCTACCGCGATATCCATTCGACTATTAACAAACTGAGCAAAAAATTTGATGAAAAGTACTCATGACATCCAACCGGGTGGCATGCTGTATTGGCCAGATTTAGCTTTTAAATCGAGTAAAAGCCTACCTACGTGTGATGTGTTCATGGCCGCACCGCGCGAAATGAGCCAACAGCGCTGCGCCCAGCTACTCAAGCAACTTTTACCGAAGGGGAATCTGATTTGGGGCATCGCAGATGAGGATTTTATCGACGGATTTGATAATCAGCCCCAGTACAAAACCCTACGTTCAGATGTGCTCAAGCCATTGGTCGCTAAGGTAGAGGCACAGCTAGGACCTGAGCGGTTTCGCCTGCTTCGCTACAACCAACGCGACGTCATACATGTGGTTAAGAAGCTGCGTCCAAAATTCACGGTCTTTGTGCGCGGGTCGTGGCAGTTCACATTCCACACACAGCCACTCATGTACGAGCTATTACGTGGTGGCAGGTCGTATGAATTTGTCTCGCCCTTTTGCGATGAAGCAGAGGCCATGCGCTATGCCGAATCCACCAAAACCGATGCCCCTCAGGCGCCAGACGCAACCCAAGTATTAACACCCGAGCAATGCATGCGGCTAGCCGAGCGCACCGCGCGCTCATCATATGACCATAGCTTTCAAGTAGGTGCTGTTATCGCGGCAAAAAGTAATGAGGGTTATGTATACCGCACACACATACATAACCGCGTCGTGCCATACGAAACCTTTGCGCTGCACCACGGATTCGCCAGGGAGGATAATTTTGCGGCACCCAATGATCAGAATTTTTACGACACAATTCATGCCGAAACCAGCGCCCTACTCCGTCTCAAGCCCCAGCCTGCCGAATCCTACGCTCTGTTCGTAAATGTTATGCCCTGCCCTGGCTGCACTCGCACCATCGTTGGCAGTGGTCTAATTAGCGAGGTATACTATGGACTCGATCACTCAAACGGCTATGCCCAGCGCTTTTTTACAAAGAGTGGCATTCGTACCGAAAGGATTTTGCTATGAGAGTTGTGCTGGTTGCAGCGCTAACAATGGACGGCTTTATTGCCCGCGCCAACAACGAGCTGGTTGATTGGAGCAGCCTCGAAGACAAGGCCTTCTTTGTACGCATTACAAAGGAGCTTGGCACCATGATTATGGGTAGGACCACGTTTGAGACAATTGGACGCGGCCTGCCCGGCAGAGAAACGGTTGTCTTAACTCACACGCCAGAAGAATACGCCGCCATGGAACATGTTATTTTTACCGACGAAACACCCACGGCACTTTTGCGGCGCCTTGAATCGCAAGGCATTCAGACGGTAGCTGTTTGCGGCGGACGGCACATTTACAGCCTGTTCTTGGCCGAGCAGCTTATGACCGAGGCGTATCTAGTAACTGAAGATATCTCATTTGGCGAGGGAATTCGCCTGATTGATGACGACATTGATGCAAGTTTTGAGCATCTATCAAGCGAATACTTATCAGACCAGACCCATCTGCATCATTTCTTAGTTTCATATCCCTAACTCTTCTCAAACAGGGCACAGGCGTGCTATGATCAACCGGTTATGAAAATTGCAGCCCAAGGCATTAACGGTGCCTTTCACCATCAAGCCGCCAGACAGTTCTTAGGCGATGGCATTACAATTGTCGACTGCGAACGCTTTGACCAAGTGTTCGATGCTGTTGCAGGCGGCGTGGTTGACCGCGGCATCGTAGCGATCGACAATTCGCTCTACGGTTCTATCAACGACAATTATGATCTGTTGCTCAAACATATGCCCTACATAGTGGGCGAAGTATATTTACACATCAAACTCTGCCTGCTCACAAAATCAGATATCGCGCTTGATGAAATTACCGACGTTTACTCACAAGCACCCGCCCTTGCTGAGGCCAAAGTCTTTTTGCAAGAACACGCACCTCAAGCACGGATTCACGAATATCCAGACACAGCCATGAGCGCCCGTTTCGTTGCCAAATCCGACAGCAAGACCATAGCGTCAGTAGCCTCGGAACAAGCCGGTGAGATTAACGGTCTGCATGTTGCTGCGGAATCGATCGAAGACCACAAGCATAATTACACGCGCTTCTTTGTATTTAGCAAGCACCCGTCCGAAGTGATTGATGCCGACAAAACAACTATTTTGCTTAAAACCTCGCATAAACCAGGTGCCCTTTACCGCGCACTTGGCGCATTTGCCAACAATGACATTAACTTATCAAAGATCGAATCCCGACCGATCGTACATGACCACGGCTGGGACTATATCTTCTACCTTGATTTTGAAGCAGGCGCAAACGATGAACGAACTAAGCGCGCTTTTGAAACACTAAAATCAGACCATAATGAGTTCGAAGTACTGGGCAGCTACAAGCGTGGCACCCTACCAAATGGCTTAGACGACTAATCTTTGTCTTTCTCTTCGTAAAAATGTTCGTCTGCTAGCTCTGGCGGCATAAAACCCTCGCCGTGCTTAAAGCCCGCTTTCCACTCGTATGCTTTGCCGTAACCCAACTCTTCCATGAGTTTGGTCGGCGCATTGCGCAGGTGCAAAGGTACACGCACATGCGGATGCTTGGCCAAAGCCTGCTTTGCGCCATACATTGCGTCGGCTACGGCACGTGATTTTTTAGACTGAGCCAACGCTACGGCGCCGTGGCTTAAAATATACTCAGCCTCAGGCATGCCGACACGTTCTACGGCCTGAAAGACCGACACGGCAAAGGTTAAAACATGCGGACTTGCCATGCCTACGTCCTCCGAAGCAAAAATAAGCATGCGACGCGCAATGAATTTTGGGTCTTCACCCGACGCCAGCATTTTGTGTAAGTAAAATAAGCTGGCATCCGTATCCGACCCGCGCATACTTTTTATGAAAGCACTAATGGTGTTGTAATGCTCTTCTCCAGTTTTATCATAAGCCAGGCCAGACTGTTGTGCAGCTGCTTCTACAGCCTTTAGGGTGATTGTCTTCTTGGCGAGCGAACTAGCCAATTCCAGAGTATTCAACGCCCGTCTAGCATCACCGCCGGCCATGTCGGCAATCAGCTGCAACGATTGCTCCGGAAGCACCCTGCCTTTAATATGGGGCTTGGCGCGTGTTAGGAGCGACTTTATAGCCTCAGTACTCAGCGGCTTTAGAGTTACCACACTTGAACGCGAAAGCAACGGCGTTATCACTTCAAATGAAGGATTTTCGGTGGTTGCGCCAATCAAAATAACCGTGCCATCTTCTACATACGGCAACAAAAAATCTTGTTGGGCCTTGTTAAAGCGGTGGATTTCGTCCACAAACAACACGGTCCGCTGGCCAAGCTGGCCGTACACTTTAGCGTGATTGACGGCTTTGAGCATGTCCGCCTTCCCGGCGTGTACTGCCGACAGTTCTATAAACTGCGCGTTGGTTTGGACTGCTAAAATTCGCGCTATAGTTGTTTTGCCTACCCCAGGCGGCCCCCACAAGATAAGTGAGTTAAGATTTCGCGCATGCACGTCAGGGCCGATCAGCTTGCCTGCGCCAATGACGTGCTCTTGGCCAACCACGTCTTCAAGCTTCGTAGGGCGCATTTTTTCCGCCAACGGTACATGTGTGCGCGCTTCTTCCATTAAGTTCAGTATACCATTAATTTGCATTTCATTCATTATATATTGACAAATAGTCAATAATTACTTATGATATGTTCCAATTGTAAACCCTACTAAGAGGTGGTGACATGAGAGATACTGGATTATTTATTGCCGTAATTAGCTGCGCCGGATTACTGACACTCGCTGGATTAAGCATTGTATCACTACAAGACTACAGCGCGATTGAACGCACAGTTAGCGAATTTTTGTTTGTAGGGCGTATACCCGGCACCAATATATTCTTTGATTTTGATAGTTTCATGATCACAATGGGCATACTTGCGCTCATCGGCCTACTTGGAAGCAGACTCCGCTTTCAGGTCAACCGGCGTTGGAGCCGCGAGCATGCCGAGCAAGTTGGTATCTAAAGCAGCTCCTGATTCTCAAACGGCACAATCGACTCCCCATATAATCGTAATTCTTCAATCAAGAATGCTTGAGACTCATACTCGGGCTTGCCTGCTATCTCTTCGAGAACCTTAAAATACTTAGTCATGTTCAGTGGCGCATACTTTGTGTCGGTTAAGCGATTCGCTCGGTACTGCTCCCACAAACTTTGTTCGTCCTCGCTTAGGCTGGCAGGGTAATTACGCGCTTTGTAGCGTAACGTCAGCTCATTAAAGCGCTCATCCCTAAAGCCGCCCTGGAACTGCGCGAGCTCATCAACCGACATGCCGCGCACTCTCTGCATTAACTTTTTATCTTCTGGTTGCATAAAGCCAGCGTAGAGTTGCGTATCGGCATCTGGGACCTCGGTAAATGTCTCTTCGGCGAAGATACTCTGTACTCTATCGGCAAAAGCTGAACCAAGTGCCTGCAGTTCTTGGAAATGTGTTTCGATCTGGCCGAGTGTCAGCTTTATGCGCTCCTGCGAGGCATCATCAAGTACACTCAGTGGCGCCACGGCAGGTGATTTATTTAGATGCACCGCTTTAATTGGTAGTCTGACCTCATCTTTGCCGCGCTTGGCCGCGGAACCGAAAAGCAAACGCTTTAAATCTTCACGCGATGCGTTAGCGAACTGTTTAGGTGAAACCCGTAAATCGTAGCTTAGCAGCGCGTTAGGATTCATGGGGTGTTTGCATATCATAGCCATCGATGTCGTAGATAAAAAGGCCGAAGAAATGTGACCGCTACTGTGCACAAACGGTTGGTGAGAAAACTTATCAAAAAATGCAGTCACCTGTTTTTTGGCCCGTAAGGAATACAGGTGCGCAAAAATCTTGGGTTGTTTTTCTTTTAACAACTTTGTGATAGCAATGGTGGCTCGCACGTCGCTCAACGCATCATGCGCTTGGACATGGTCGAGCCCATTAGCCTCACTGAGCAACTCGAGCTTGTTACTTGGCGTGCCGTCTTCGAGCGTTGGCCATACGATGCCCTCGGGCCGCAAAGCGCGCGTCATACGAATTGCGTCGATTATATCCCAACGCGCGCAGTCGTTGGCCCACTCACGCTCGTACGGATCATAAAAATTACGATACAGCGAGTAGCGGATAAACTCATCGTCAAACCGAATCGTGTTAAAGCCAAGCATGACCGTACCAGACTGAAAGGCGCTTTTGGATACCATGCGCAAAAATTCAGCCTCGGTATAACCTTCCTCGAGAGTCTTCTGCGGGGTTATGCCTGTAATCATAACTGCGTAAGGGTCAGGCAGAACATCAGGTGTCAACTTAACTAGCCAGTTGTCGGGCTCGCCCACCACATTAAAATCGTCATCGGTACGGATGCCAGCAAACTGCATTATGCGGCTCCACTTTGGGTCTATGCCGCTGGTTTCAAGATCGTAAAAATAAAAGCTCATAAATATGTTTGTTGAGCTTTTAGTATAGCTGAAATAACTGGCACTGCCCAGGTAAGCCCTAGTATTCTAATGCAGTTGTAATCTAATAATTAATTACGAAGTGGTCGCTACGGCCAATGTAAATTTTACTCTCAGGCTCCACGCCAAGTCGTCGTAACTCGCGCATAATACCCATTTTATGCATGATATCGCGAATACGCGCTACTGCTTGGTCATTCGTAAAGTCGGTACGGCGTGCAAAACGTTCAATCTTTGCACCTGTCACACGGACAATACCGGGCGCTTCTTGATTGATGCGCCAGGTGTCTGCACGATTATCGGGAAGTGTGACTCTGCGCACACCATCGGCAGTTACACTCTCGTCATTGTTTGCGCGCTGCAACTCCACCTCTTCACGCCATACTTGGACGTGTTGCTTGGCCGCTCGCAGTAACTCGTCAACGCCTTGCCGGCTGAGCGACGATATGGCGAAAACGCTTGCCTTAGGGGCAACTTTTGCTAGCTCACTGCGTTGCATCTCAATAATCTCGTCGTCGACATTTTCGACTTTAGTCAGAGCCACAATCATGGGGCGCTGCGTGAGGTCAACTTTGTACGAAGCTAATTCGTTCATAATCACCTTGTAGTCGTGCGCGATGTCATTAGAGTACACATCAATCATATGAATAAGCGTGGCCGTCCGCTCAACGTGGCGCAAAAACTCATCGCCCAAACCCTTGCCTTCTGATGCTCCCTCGATTAAACCTGGCACGTCTGCTACAAGCAGAGCGTCATCATCGACATCACACACACCAAGATTGGGCGAAAGAGTTGTAAAGGGATAGTCGGCAATTTCAGGGCGTGCGTTAGATATCGCAGCCAAAAATGTCGACTTACCGGCATTTGGTAAACCAATCAAACCCACATCAGCGATCATCTTTACCTCTAACATGAACTCACCCGATTCGCCTGGCTCGCCCTTTTCGGCAAAATTCGGGGCCTGACGAACAGAGCTCGTAAAGTGCGCGTTGCCAAAACCTCCCTTGCCACCATGAGCGACAATGAGCTCCATACCGTCTTCGGTTAGGTCAGCGATTAGATCGCCATCGACATCAAACACCATCGTCCCTACTGGTACTTTGCGACTGAGCGATTCGCCTTTTTTGCCGTGACGCTTGGCGCGTGCGCCGCTGCCACCCTCCTGAGCAGTCAGTAAGGGAATGTAACGAAAATCGGTTAACGTATTGATGTTACGGTCGGCCACAAGTACCACGTTGCCACCGTCACCGCCATTGCCGCCATCTGGGCCTCCGCGATCAACATACGGTTCACGACGAAAACTAACAATGCCGTCGCCGCCATTACCAGCCTGTACTCGGACAGATGTTACATCAACAAAAATCATGTTGTATATTTTAACACTTTTGAATCAGATGACCTAATTGTTAGTACATGATGCTTAAAATTAGTCAATTTTATTGCAAAACTAATAGATGAACAGGTAACCGGTAAATTCCTCGGGAGGAATCGTACGAGTTGTTACCGAATTCCAGATTGGGTAGTTCATGTCAGAAACCAGAATACTGCCATCTGCGTTAACGCCTTCGACAAACCCAACGTGGCCATAACCACCGGCGATATAGGTGTTTTTGTGCCATAAGACTGCGCCAGCAATCGGCTTTTCGGCAACGGTTAAACCGGCAGCAGCAGCAATAGAGGCCCACGTCACAGCGTTGCCAAGGTTGCGCGGAATTGGGCGGCCAATTTGAGCACGTCGTTCAGCAGCGTGCCACGTGCAGTAGCCATAGGAGTATCCATTGCCACCATACACTGGCAAGACATTTCCAAACGAGAAGCTGCTACCTGAGCTAAAGTAGACTGGTTCTTCAATAACCTGTGGCTCACGACCCCCAGGAATGATGATAGTAGCACCAACCTTAAGACCACTGAGCTCTGCGTCGTTAAACGAAACAATTTGTTCCTTAGTACTGTTAAAACGCTGTGCCAGTGTTTCTGGAGTGTCGCCAGACTGTACTTCGTAAATAACTCCGCTTACAGGAGGAATTTTAAGGATAACCCCAGCCCCCAGCAAGTCACCGGTAATGTTGTTAGCCCAACGAATTGAATCGGATGTAACACCAAATTTACGTGCAAGGACAGTAATTGTATCGCCGTCTTTGGCTGTGTATTCAAGAATGTCTTGGTTCGTCTTGGCGTCCGTCGAGACGATGTGTGGTTTTGCCAGGTATGAGTCCGAAGCGCCAGCAAATTCAACGCTTGCTTCAAGCGAGTCGGCTAAGTTAGTGACGTTATCGGCAATAATCAGGTTAGCGCCTTGCGCAATTTGTTTAGCAACTTGCGCGGTTGAAACTTCGTCCGTAGTAGTATTTGCAACAAGACCACCAAAACCTGCACCAAAGTTGGTGGTTTGGTCGTCCTGTTTTACGCTGCTGGTAAAAATAAAAACAGCTAGCATGGCGACAATCGTCGCTTGAATTGCATAATGATGATGCTTACGGAGTTTACGTACAACTCGTTTTGAGTGTTTTCGAAGATGCTTCTTAGTGCCAGCTTGTGTGGCTTTTAGAGCATCAAACGCCGTTCGCGTATTGTTGACGACCACTTCTGATCGTTCTTTTACATCGGCACTAATGACCAACTCCTGGATTGGCTACGCTCCAAAAAGCGCGGCGGCCACACCAGTTGACGCTGAAATTGTGTGCAGCATTCAAATCGGTATGACAGTACAACCCAAACCTTTACGACTAGGACTTTCCCTCGCGGCGCCTTGTTTAATACGTTAATTAACAAATTAATGATATTTGGCATGCGAGGCAGAAGATATTCGACCTCATGCAGACTGCCTAAGCCTGCTGAGATATCCTTTTGCGTGCGTTTGTAAAGGGTTATCGCCGCTACTTATTCTAGCTTAGCTTGTAGTGGCTAAAACTAAGAATACCCACCAAGGGGTCGATAACGAAAGAATAGTAGCAAAAATTGACCCAACAGTCAATTAGCGTATAATGCTCTACCTCTGTTAATAATATTGTTAAAACATGTTTTATTAGCTAAATCAACCAACGGAGTTGCGCCAACCCCGCCTCTGTTAGTTGCATTATGCCTTATCTAGCTTAAGCCACCCATAAATGCGCCCTCGCTGCGCCTAGGGAGTTTTTAGCAAAAAGGCGCTAACGCCTTGCTTATTCGGGCAGTAGACACTTCTTAAGACAGTACTGGTCCACTAACTTCTGGTGCTCTTCCTCGGTTTTAGAGAAGTACGTTTTGCCGTCATCGCCAGCTACGAAATAGAGCCAATCGGTGTCGGCTGGTTTTACGACAGCCTCAAGTGCAGCAAGATTAAAGTTGCCAATTGGGCCAGGTGGGAGTCCCTTATGGATTCGCGTGTTGTACGGTGAATCGAGCTCAGGGCTTGGTTTTTGACCAGTCACCGCTGCGGCATAAAAGAATGTCACATCAGAGCCAAGAGCCATGTTGCGTTTAAGGCGCTTTAAAAAGACTTGTGCTATCGCCGGATTGTCGGTAGGGTTGCCACTTTCTTGCTCGATGATTGAACTTAAAATTACAGCCT
>CAZHXE010000007.1:0-21107 GCA_964536005.1 uncultured Candidatus Saccharibacteria bacterium | reverse complement strand
TCATTTTCTCAAGTTTAAACCTTGTGTGCAAGTTGGTTGCATATTTGTGCCCCAGAGCCCCCGAGGGTCAGGTCTCATAAATGCAATAAACATTGCACAATAAGTTATTAGAACATGAATCATTGATTTATGAGACCTGACCCTCGGGAGTTCTCTCGGTGTTTTCATGTAGATTTAAGACAAGCTGCTATACTAGCCAAGTTGCAATAAAACAGACAAACCAAAAGGAGGACAACCGACCGTGACTTCATTGCATGCCAAATTAAAGGGCAAACCTAGCGAGCATCGAATCATATTTTCTGATAGTGATATGCCTGATAATGTCGACATTTTACCAACACCAGATGTAAGCGACGCTACAGAATACGCCCCTCTTGACCTAACCCCCGACCCACGCAGCTGGTACTACGTTGAGCTTGACATGGACCAAATCGATGAAATGATCGAGCCGTATTTACTCACAAATCATCCTGAGATGCTGCCACTCGCTCAGCCAGAGTACGACGTGGTTGATACGCTATATTCAGTCAATGGCCAACAGATTGTTTTTAAGCGAGTTGCAGGCGCTATGCGCATTCATGAACATGGCAAGCGGTATATCGTACTGGGTACAGAGGAAACGTCGATTCAGACTATCAGTTTTGCGCTAGAATTTAGCGGCGAGGCCGATGCATATTATGATGGCGGCAGCAAACGCGTATATTTTCAGCAATTTGCCAAGGCTAAGCCAATGTTCCGTGGCTTTGACGTGTTTCATCAGGAATCAACCATGGAGGAAAAAGAAGCATTTTTGGACAATCCCCTGTTTGATGTGGGTGATTTTAATCTCAATTACATAAGCCTCAACGATGTTCGACGCATCGCGGCTTTCCGCGAAAACATTGCAATTGACCTAGATAGTTCCGATACACAACAGCGTGTTCGGCAATACATTCATAATTTCCCCTCGGCGGGTCTGAGCATAGGCAATGACGGTCGTATTATGATAGGTAGCCGCAAAGAACTCTCGGCCATGCTCAAGCTGCTGGAGCAAAAGTATTACATAGCAGAAATTACATGAGAACCATTTGTAGCGTCTTCTTCCAAAAAAATGAAACGATAAGACACTTAAAGATACTATACAATCATTTTGCGTTTTATGAGATCTGACCCTCGGGGTCAAGCTGCTGGAGCAAAAATATTACATAGCTGAAATTACTTGCGAGCCGTTTGTGACGCCTTCTTCTAAAAAGGATGAAGCGCTAAGAATGCAGGAATAGTGAGTACTTGATAACACAGTAAAAATAGTATATAATATCACCATCTAAGCACATGCTTGGATAAGCTTTTCGGAGCTTGCAGATCGTTGTCCTAGAAAGGGGCATCAATGCGCTATTTCCGCGGCGACTTCACCGACCTGATGGCTGGCCAGAGTGAAGTGTGGCGTCGTCAGGACGCAGCCGGTCACCCACGCTCATCCTTCGGCAGCAGCGCTGATGGGTCGGACACATCCACATGGACGAGCGACCCCGATGGTGAGCAACTGTTCCGAGAGGTTCTTCAGGCAAGCGGTGTCGATTTCACCGAGGATGACCAGCAACAGGTTGTCACCTGGCTCGATGGGCTCCTGTCCTGATTTCCGTCCCTAGGCGTGACTTAGTCACAAGTTGGGATGGCTCCCCCGCTTCATGCGGGGGCTCTCCCTAAACATTCAACTGCGATTGAATTTTTGGGGAGAGAAAGTTGTAGCTGCGTGCATAGATTTGTGATCATTATATAAATATCGTAAAATATAGATTCCGACGATCGACAGATTGGACATTGTTATGATAGACGCACGTGTGGCAGCGTTCTGCCTATGGCTGCTTCGCTCCTATTGGCACATCACGGTGATACTGTGTTTTCTGATGGTGGTGGCAACTTCATTGCTGACCCGTGACTATGCAAACGCGCTGGCTGAAGCTTTATTGACAGAGTCGTCTGATCATCCGGCCTGGATCCTCAACCTTGAACGCAACACGATTCGTTTCTTGTGCCACGTGACGATCTACTTCGTGGTCGTGTACGGAGGCATCATGGCCAGCGCAATGTACGCAAGCATGCGCCTGAGGGCGGCCGATGCCATGCGTGGCAGCAACTGATCAGAATCAAGAAGAAGGCTCGTCGGACCCCGGCCTACCCGCGCTATCCTCGTACACGAGGGCGGATCAGACTGATCCGAATGCGCGCGGTGGGCCTTCTTCACGGATAACAATTACACCAGATGACAGAACATATTACATATATCGAAGTCTTCGATGCCCTCGAAACGCTATCCAATGCACACTCAACTTTTGAGCGAGAGTATTTAGCTATCGAAGATGCACGTAGCGACCATGAGCAACCTATGGACGAAGAGAATGAAGAGATCGAGCCGGATAGGGTCGGTTTCTACAAGGAGTCTGATTTTGCTGTTTGGGCGCTGCGCAGAGTTGTGTTTCCTAATGGCACTATGTTAGCCCTCGCCAGACTAAATAGAATGCATGTGCTTGATGCCGACGTAGATGGCATGCGTTTTGACTCGGTCATTATGATACGTTCTGGCGATGACCAGCCTCGCATAAATGTAATTTCACATCAAGGAATACGAGTTGCGCCAGAAATTGGTGCATATGCTATGCCTGAATTCTTTTTACCTGCGATGGCCTACGAAAAACTATCCGATGAATGGCATGCTGAATATGATTCAGATGATGCTCCATCGTCTCTGGTGGAATCATTTAGTGTTGAGCCATGGGAGCGGTTGCTAGATACAGAAGATACTGACCTGATAGCAATGATTCGGGCGGCGCTGAATCTTGATGTAGATAGTCGATATGTAGGGTTTGACATTAACGAGCACGAAGCGTTGTCTGGCCGTGAAGGAACAAAAGTGTTAGCGAATATGCTTGACACATGGGCGCAACGATTTCACGAAGATTTATGGCAAATCGCACTTTTGCGAGGCAGTGGTAGCTCGGCGTTCGACGAAGATGACGGTAGTGACTATGCTGAATTTAAGCTAGCAGTCCCTATGTACGATGGAAATATATTGCTTCTGTCTAGGTACCGTAACGCATCATCCTTTTCTCATACATTCTCCGATACTATAGGTAAGCATGTGCAGCCGCCTAGCGTATTAGGTTTGGGCGAGGATGAAGAAGGTTTTACATTTTTACTCCAGCTGGGTGACTTAGCTAATGGATGTGTAAATGTCTACTCCATAAATACTGCCACTTTTACTACGCGCAAAGAGAATTTGAGTACAGATCAATGGGTTGAGGGCTTCAGGTTAGCAGCGGATCCGAGAGCTTCACATCCCAATCGTGCGCTGAGCTGGAGCATGCAAGACAGAGTCAGAGAAATTGCCAATTCACCCCGGTACTTAACGGATCAAGAAGTAGATCTTTTATGTGAAGCTCTTGAAGATGTAGAGCTTTTTTTGAATGTTATAGTTGACCACACCTTACTTGAAAACCCAACACTACGTGAGGCTATTCGACACCAGGTAAAGCCTCTCACTGGCGAGCAGAGATCTATGCTTGAACGCCTTATATCCGACCAGGCTACGTCTGATTCTGCTCGAGAGCTGCTGGAATGGCGGCTTGCGCGTGGATAGGCTTGGTGTACACATGCTAGTAGGCGCAAGTTTGAAACAAAAAAACTCCCCGCTGGGAGCTTACATTATAAACATGGATTGTAGAGAAGAGTTGTTTTTGGGACAGGGCCCGGGTGACTAGTGTCGGCCCAACCGGGTTGGAAGGCCGAAAATGAATGGGGATAGTTGGCGTGCAGAACGCCGATCCTTCTTCAAATGCGCGGTGGAAGCGCCACAAGTCTGAAACCCGAGCCCCTGCTGGGCGGCAGCATGGTTCCCTCGCGCTGACGAGGGGGCTGCGGCTCAGCATTTGTCCGGTTATGTTCATTATTCAAATTCCATAACCGGAACGAAGATCTTGCCTCCAGCAGCAGCTCGAAGCTGCTGCTGGAGGTGTGCCCCTGATGTATGCCTCTCCCGAGTCACGCGGTGTCCTGTGGGGACATGACCGAGTGGAGTCGAATGAGCGGCTGGGCATTTTCCAAATAGGAGGCAGTCCTGCCCCCCCCGCGGTGTCATGCACCTGTTGCCCGTCCCAATGGGCTATGGATTGGGTTACTTCTTGCGTTCAGTTACTAACCAGTGGTTAGCTTCATGTTCGCATGATCACCCCTCCTGGAGTGTTCGTCGCCGAGTTTGGCGCATCTAGAGCGTCCTGCGAGCACCGGTCCCTGAGGGCCGTATCGCGAGGCTCGTCGCTGCTAGAGTGTGCGCCTCTTCCCTTTGTACCAGTATCTTATCCTCGCCTAGTTAGGCGGGGGAAGCACGTATTGTCAGCATTCTGTTCCTCGTCGTTTCAGTGTGTCTGGGTTCATCTTCGCGTCTGCTCAAAGGGTTCGCCGCTAGGGCGGTGACCTGCTCATGCGCAGTGCACGTCCTTTCAGTAGGGCATTTCTTCAGTCAGTGTCATCCGTTCACCAAGTTGTATCCACCTACGGCGGAGAACGACTCAAGTGAACCCCCTTCGGTTAGGACCGCTCCTCGCCATCCCTTGATGGGCGATTTGTGGTCTCCAATATGTCGGAGGTCGGCATTGTTATTTAGCCGATTCTGCAGCGCAAAGTCTGGAATTAGAATCCATGGACGCTGCACAAGCGGCTAAATAACGACAACTCTTCTCTGTTAATGTTCAGGGCTTAGCACAATGGCCAAACCGAACGATTTGGAAATTGTATCATAAATAGCAATAATGTCAAGTAATATAATGCAATTTTTGTCAAATGTATAGTTATAACGCCTACCGGTACCCCTGTCCTGGCTCTTATTGGGCTAATAATGAATATATTGCAAAATCATTCAAATAATTTTATAATCTGCACTTGTTCTTTCACATCCACCAACCAGAAAGATATTCAGGTGAGTCATTCGAGACCGAATATAACGCACAAAATCCCGCGTCTGGGAACCGTGGTCATCGATTATGGCCGCAATCAAGTCAAGATTACACTGGACGCCAACTATGCGGGTGATCTGCGTAGGTGGGAGCGTCACAATACGCTTCCGCAAGGCGTCTACTTCGACGGCGGTGCAGCCGATGTGCTGAGGGACGCGGCATTCCTTCGTTTCCTGGAAGTGGCGACACACTGGGATTACGACGGCGACGGTCAGTACGACTGTGATCAGATGTTGCGCGACCTTAATGAGGCCTGCGAGGACTGGGGCGTTGAAGTGGAACCGCTGGTGCGGCCCACGAGCTCGTTCATGACCTACACCTTCATGCGGTTCGTGCCGCCGCCGCCCACGCGGCACATCAAGTACACCTTCGGGCAACTCCGGCCGCACTATCGGCTTTGGCAATTCATGCTCACTGTGCCTGGATTGGCCATATTCATCTGCATGGTGCTGTTGCAGAACAAATTGCTGCCTTTCATGCGCTACTCTCCCCTGACGGGTTGGCTGTGGTTCAGTGATCGGTATGGCTTCATCCGAGCAATCGCGCTCTTGGTGGGCATCATTACCATCAAAAAGGCGATCGTGAGGCCTGCGCCCGCTGTCAGGAAGAGTCGGATCCGGTACACCTACGGCTTGTTCAACGGTGCTGCAGTCGATGAGGAGCAGCAATTTCGAGAGGGCTCTGAGGATTGGACCTGGTTCGGCCGACTGCGCAGCAACCTGGTCTTTGGCCTGGTGCATCAGTCGAACCTGTTCTACCCCCTCGCCTCCATCCTTCCGTTGTCGTTCGGTGGCTGGATCTTCATGCGGGTGTACCTGCACTTCATGAAGAAGACCAACTTCCGGCGCAGCGCGGTGTTCGAGTCGGGCGTGACCCACCGTGTGTGGAATTTCAATGCTCAGATCCTCATCGCTGCTGTTGTCGCGGCTGCGACCGGCGGACTGATCTGGTCGTCGATCATGTCGGTTGTGGCGTTCTTCGCCAGCTACATGCTTCTCGATCGAGCGGGTGACAAGCTCTACGATCGGATCTTCGCAAAGCGCCAGTCGGCACGCCAGTACGTGTAAGCTCGAAGAACAACCATCTCACCCCTGCCGGCCCATTTACGGGCCGGCAGGGTTCTCTACCAAAACAATGTATGTAAGCATAGATTAGTTTGGTAGAGACATTGCGTAATTGTTTATAAAGTGATATAATATTTGAGCTCGTTTCATCTAGCGAAAGCAGGTTGCATCCAGATGCAGCGAATAGCTAATGCAGCAATCATATTCGTGCTTGGCGCAATTGTGGTGGGGCTTCTGCTTATCATCGGCTGGGTATACCAGTTCCATACCGACCAAGCCATCAAAATTGCCGAAGACGCTGGCTTCACCAGCGTAGAAAGTATCGATCCAAAAATCACAGATCAACCTTCACTCGTTGGCTGTCCATTTCATGACCGAGTGCGGCGCTTGCGAGCAGATGATAAGACTGGTCGGCGTGTGACACTACTGGTCTGTGACGACCTGGTCTTACCAGCTAAGATAATCGTGCAATAGCACCGGCTGTCCCACCCTAGCCAAGAACGAGCGCGTCCCGCCGGTACCTATATCGGTATTGGCGGGACAAGTAAAAAGTTTATGATTTGACCGCATGTTTCTGACAACTTGCGCTATACTACTCTGGAATATGAAGACACGCTACATAGTTGGATTGATGGTTGGGAGTATGACGATTACTGCTGGAGCTATGGCTGGTGGCTATTTTTTGTCGCAGCATGCTAATCAGGATTCTGATGAGACACAGGTTGCTTCATCCACATCTACAGCTGCTACCAACAGCCAGGGCGCATTACAGGTTGCAGGAACAGCCAGCACCGGCCAGGTGTTGTCGGGCAATGACTCAGCTCCTTCTGGTTCGTCTGCTCCGAGTACCTCTGTTCCTGGCCCAGAAACATTTCGGGAGTACGAGCAGTATGCCACGAGAACCGATACGCTTTTCAGTGATATCCAGATTGGTACTGGCGACGAGGCAGCTACCGGAGATGTGGTTTTAGTTGCATATAAGGGCTGGTTGACTGACGGTACGCTGTTCGACCAGTCAAAAGTTACGGCAGATGGTAAACGTGAAGGTTTTTCGGTTAAGCTAGGCGCTGGCAGCGTGATTAAGGGCTGGGACCAGGGCATTGTGGGCATGAAGGTCGGTGGCATTAGGCGGCTCATTATTCCCCCATCGCTGGCCTATGGTGAGGCTGGCCGTGACCCCGTACCGCCAAATGCATTGCTAGTTTTTGATGTCGAGCTGGCTCAGGTGCAAAAGTCTCCCAAGGCTGGTGAATCGGGCCTGTAGCCGGATTAATTACTTGCATGTATAATCTGGCACATATCGTATGAATAAAGTAATTTTGTTTGATGCCGATGGCGTGTTGACGTTGCCGGAAGAGGCATTTAGCGTCGTTTATTCACGCACGCATGGCTATGACCCGCAGCCATTTGAAGACTTCTTTCAGACTGAGTGGCGCGAGTTTGTGACTGGCAAACGTGACCTGAAAGAGCATATTGCAGCGAACCCGGATTTTTGGCATTGGCATGATGACCCTCAGAAGCTCATCGACTACTGGTGCAAGTCTGAAGATATACAAAATAGTGAGCTTTTGGAATTGATCGCCAAACTGCGTGCTCAGGGCATCCCTTGCTACGTGGCCACCGAGCAAGAAAAGTACCGCACGGAATACATGCGCACGGTTATGTTTGCTAATGCGCTTGACGGCTGCTTCTCGACAGCCGAAATTGGTATTAAGAAGTCGGAGCCAGCCTTTTTTGCGCAACTCATTATACTTTTGCAGGAAAAGCACTCTAACATTCTGGCCAACGACGTCTTATTTTTTGATGATAGCCAATCTAAAGTTGATGCGGCGTGTGCTGCAGGATTACGAGCATACTTCTACTCAGGCCAAGAGCAATTTATTGCTGATCTGGCTCGTGAACAGATTTCTTTATAAAGTTTGCGTGAAGTTATAACAGATGGGGAGGCGCCAGGCCGGACCACACTCCTAAAGAGGATATGCGGTCCGGCCTGGCATTTTGAAAGGTAACTAACTTGGAAGCTGGAACTCAACCGCGTCGCAGACTAGCATGCAGCCGTCTTTGATTTGGTGGAGCAACGTGATGAACTCACCCTGAGGCAGTTCAGGGGCTTCGAATCTGACACCATGCTCGATCGGGTCTTCGCACTCATCGTAGTAGTACGCAACCTGGCAAGCGATGCCGTATTCTTGGCCCATAGCAACGAGCGTCTCAGCGAGTCTCCTCGCCAATGACTCGTCACACTCCGGTCCGTAACCGAAGTCCTTTTGCGGGATGATGAAAGCGTACATCTCTTCCTCCTGATTGGCGTTCCCGAGACGGGAACTACAAGGGGAAGAAATTTCCCAGCACTGGTTCCAAGCTATGATCAGTCACCCTGGTCCTATTAACATTGCCCCAAATGGGAGGGCGCTGATATCAGGAGCCGGTAAGCCATTGTCTGATCATATGTCTACACCTGGGTGCTGGGGTTTGGGATATTCGTAGTTGTCTGCTCTACCTTGCATTCGTTCCGTTGCCGGATCGATCGCACAGTTTTGCAACGCTCATCCAGGCAAGGATGAGCCTCGGTTTGGTGCGAGATCCAGATCTCTTGCGCCTCACCTTGATAGCAACTACGCCCTGTGTAAGCAAAAGTGGCACATCAGACACCCCGCATCTGGGGCAGATTGCATCTGATGGCGTGCAGGTAATCTTTGCTGCAATTGCACGCTGAACTCGCGCAGCTAAGATGTATCACACCTGGAGCATGGCTGCTCACGCATGTGACGTTTGCTAGGACTAAGCGCGCCTCACCGAAGTGAGACGGGCTTTACCCAAGCACTGTGTAGTCTATGTTTGTTTAGACTTACACAAATGAACGAAGCAGTATGCGCTTAAACTGCGCATGGCCGCTCGCTTGTGTAAGCCTAAACGTTCCTTTCAAAGTTCCACGAGCTTGTGAGCCCATTTGGCAAATTATATCATAATTACATACATACATCAATATAAGGCTAGTCTACCCCCGAGGGTCAGATCTCATGAATGCAGATCTCATGAATGCAATTTTTATGGCATAGTATCTGTTATGGATTGTTTTATTGATGATTATTACGTGCTACGCTAACAAAGTACTCTATCTACGAGATCGTGTCCTTAAGTAAACGCACAATTGATCTTTTCCATGAAGGAGTTATCGAGTATGTCAGAATCAGGGACTCGACAGTGGCCAGTTGCGGTACCTGTGGATCGGATTGAGATTCACCTAGGGCCCGATGAGGATACGTGGGAGGGTTATATTCTACGCTTAGACGGACAACATCCAGCTACCATGACGGGAGGAGCATCTTTCGTCGTTTTCACCGCTGCGAGCAGCCGGAGGTTTCGGCTCACCTGCTCCATTGGGCGTATAAAGGTGCTCAGTAGTGAGCGCGCTAGCTATAGCTTTGTGGCTGATATTGGCGGGGCTAGGTACTCGGGCGAGTACTCACTGAAGACCCACCAAGGATTCATGACGATAGTCCAGTAGCCTTAGCACTAGATAGAGCAACCAGGGGTATGCCGACTCGTTCGGCCGCTGCCCCTTGCTCCAGGTTTGATATCATGTTGTAATTATTACTTTGATTTACATATGTACTCATGGACAATTAGGCATATGAAAATCACGCATTTATTATTTTGGGTTCAAGACAATACTGTATCTGTTAAATTTTATAAAAAGATCGGCTTTGAAGTGGTGCAATCCGACGATGAACATAGTATTGTTGCTCTGATTGGATTTCAGATTACATTAGTAACCATGCGCGACGAAAGCAAATTTGCCCGCGATGCGCTCTCGTCTGATAAAGGCCGTGGAATATACGTATATATTCGGGCTGAAGATGTGGACGCTTTGCATGCCAAGTTTGTTAAACAGGGTCTGACGCAGCTTACTGAGCCGCAAGATTGGTCTTGGGGTAACCGTGAGTTTGTCCTTAAAGACCCTGATGGTTATAAGTTGTGTTTTTGGCAGCCTGCACGAAAGTAGCATTGTGCCACATTAAAATTGATTTACAGTAAAAAGTAATAAGTGTATGTGCAAGAAACTGCCGAGTGATTTAGTCCCCCGAAGGGGTAGCGACCTGGTGGCCGCCACCCCTCACGGGCAGATGATCGAGTCTCTGATGAGTTCGGTGATTCGGTGGGCTAGTTCACGAATATCGGCGTCGGACAGCCTGGGATCGATGTTGGTAGCGAAGTAGCCATTCAAGAACAGCAATTCCCCGCCACTGGTCGATACGCCAAAGAGATGCTCGGTGATCGCGCCGTCCCCGATGGCGGTAGTGTTGTCGAGCATCCGATCGATCGTGGGGACAACGCTCGTAATAGCGCAATTCGGATGGCCTTGTACAAAGAAGGCCTTGTACGCTTGCCCGTCGGGTGCCCTCAGGTTATTCATCCAGCCATTGTCGTCGAGTTCAGCCCACTGCTCACAGACGATACTGAAGGTGGTTTGTTCGGCGATGATCGAGTGGTTGGCTGCACTGGTGTTGATTGGGACGTCCTGTGAGCAGTAATCGGAATCTATGTGCTGAGGCAGCGGGAAACTGGTGTTGGCGTCTTCAGCTGCGTAGGCTCCACCATTGCTAGAGAATGAGACAAAGATGACAATGGCGCAAACCAGAGTTCTCGCGACTCTAATCCATTGGTTCCTGGTCATTGTTACTATCCCTTCTATGGGGTGTACAGGGCTGGCTCATCTAATAGCGATAAATTAGTCAGCCTTGTACACGCCAAGATGGGAAGTAGCGCTAGGCAGTTTCTTGCAATATTAAAATTCACCCATGCAAAAGCATAAGCTGCAATACTGTAACATAAAAAGAATGATAAAGCAATAACAGTTGGATTAATCGACCCCAAGCGACTCGACCGAATTCTATGGCTGTAGAGGTATAACTAAGAAGTTTGTGCAAGAAACTGCGGGCCATAGCCCAATGGGTGGCGACCGCGATGGGCCGCCACCCCGCTCAGCAGATGCTCGGGTCTTGAACCATGCGACTCACCTGGTAGGCCAGGTCTCCGACGTCGGCGTCGCTCATATGCGGGCTGATATTTGTCGCGAAGTATCCATAAACCATCAGCACTTCCCCATTGCCGTCTGTCACGTCATATGGAGCTGCGGAAAGCACGTTGTCCCCAAGGCCCGTGAAGTTGGACAGGAACTCGTCGATGGCAGGACTCGCCCGCATAAGATCGCATGAGTCTGGTGCTTTCACGAAGAACGCTTTGAAGTTGTGTCCATCGGCATCCGTGAGCGTCTTTAGCCAGCCATTCTCGCCGATTGCCTCCCATTCTTCACAGATGATACTGTACGTGGTTTGTTCCACGATATTGATGTCTGTAGCACCCAGAATGGTGTCGGGCTCGCCTTGGTTGCAGTAGTTCGAATTGGCGTGCAGCGGTAGCGAATAGCTGGTAGTGGCGCTTTCGGCCGTAAACGTTTCCGCATCGCCGCAGGCGGAACTTGCCAGAGTTAGTATTATGGCAAGCAGCGTTGCGCAAATTCCCCATGTACGTCTTATCATCCTACTTCCTTCCTTGTAGCGAGTGTGCAGGGCTGATGCATCTGTAAAAGTGATGCATCAGCCCTGCACACGCTAGGAAGGATAAGGAATGACACGTGCCCAACAGTTTCTTGCTATTAAAATAGGTACGCTCATACCGAAGTGTGAGCGTGTAAAGCATAACATAATAATACAAATTTGCTATAGCAGTGATAATTATAGTTTGAGGGTGTAAGGGAGCCAGCGTATCTTCTAGTGATGCCCGAAGCGCCCGATGGAACCAGTCAACCGGGCCCTGCCTAGCAGAACTGACCGCTGTCGATCGCCGTAGCGAGTATGGCGTCCACGGTCTGCGCGTAGGCTGCGGCATCGCCTTTGTCCTGAGTGATTACGATGTAGCCACCCGCATCGATCTGCGTGTTGTCACTGAAGGTGAGGTTGCGCACTGGCCCGAAGATGTCGATATCTGGGTTGACTGCGCTTTCGGCTATCAACAGTTCATCGACACGTGCTTGATCTTGACTCAGATCGCAGCCGGCAGGCGACTTAAAGAAAGTCATGGTTATCAATTCATCACCGACATGCAGGCCCTCACGGTACCATGACTGCGGGCCTGCAGATACCCACATGGTGTCACACAAGAGGAAATAGCCGATAACCATACCGGTATCCTCTGTGGAGTAACTGGTGACATCCAGGCAGGCTGGACTGGTTGGATCGATGGGCAGCGTGAACTGTTGCTCGATGGGCGTCTGACTGGCCGATGCGTCGCCAATTTGAGCAGTGGTTTGGCTCCCTGGTTCAATAGTTGGATCGCTGAGTGTTGCGACCACAAGGGCCGAAACGATCAACGACAGCAGCACGAGCATGACCGCGCCGATCAAGTAGGGTTGCAGCTTTTTTGGCATAAACATTACCTGCTTTCAGGGTAGAAGTTCTATGGCTGCTTGCAATTGTTACAACCGGTAACAGACACAAGCAGTCATAGATAACCCTTAAAGCCACGGCAACTCCCTTACATATAAAAGGTTCATGACAAAGTTTCCTTTGGCACGCTATATCTATATCATATTTACCTGATAGTTGCAATTGGTCACTACTCTGTCATAAGCATTTGAGTCAAAATGCTTGGGCTAGTAGCGCAAGCCACTCATCTTTATGATTGAGGCATGGAACAGATAGATATGTATACGGAACGATATGAAGGTCAAGCCGAAGTGGCGAGGCAGCTCCAAACCGCTATTGATGGCTATGTTCGTGCCATCCGGACTATGGACGATGAACGTATAGTTACTGTTGACGAGATTTTTGCTCTCACCCGCGAGTGCGACCACGAGCCGCTTAGAGCTGCAATTTGGATGCTACACGATGAAGGTAACGTGCGAGTTCGACAGCGAGTTATTGGTAATCGGGCTGAGTTGATCCTGGAGCTCCTAGGCTAGCAAGCCACACCTGTAAAAAATGCCACTGAGCTGGCATGGCCCATCGATCATACTTACCTCGCATAGGTAAATGGAGCTAGACGCATGAATAAGAAATCGGTGTTTCGACTTTATACAGGTTCGCACATGCCCGTGATCGGCCTTGGCACGTGGGGCATGAAAAACAGCGCAGAGACAGTGGCGATGGCGCTAGGCATGGGGTATAGCATGATCGACACAAGCGGAGATTACGGCACGCAAGCTGGAGTGGGCGAAGGTATTGAGCGCAGTGGCTTGGTGCGTGAGGATGTTTATATTGTGAGTAAGGTCGAAGAGACCGATGATGCATACGTAGCCAGCCGCAAGAATGTCGATGAACTTGGAGTTGAATATGTAGACCTAATGCTTATCCATCGGCCGCCACATGATGGCGCAGGTATTGAGTTGTGGAACGGTCTGATTCGGGCCCGGAGCGAAGGACTCGCTATCGATATTGGCGTGAGTAACTATTCAGTTGAAGACATGACCACGCTCATCGAAGCCACGGGTATTAAGCCTGTGGTCAATCAAATTGAGTGGACGCCGTTTGGTTGGGATGAGGCTATGCTTGAGTTCTGTTTAACCAATAATATTGCCGTTCAGGCATATAGTCCACTCACCCATGGCAAGCGCCTTAATGACGAGCGGTTGCATAATATTGCTCGCCAGTATGGTAAGACGCCTGCCCAAATATTGCTGCGCTGGGACTTGCAGCAGGCGGTCATTCCCCTACCTAAGGCAAATAGCACGCAACACTTGGAAGAAAATCTGGATATCTTTGACTTTGAGATAGCGACTCAGGACATGCAGACGCTTAATGCGATGAATGAGCAGTACTCTGCTTTGGGTGGGCGGATTGCGTACGTGTAGTTTTAAAACTAAAAACCCACCGGCTGTAAGCACGCTGCCGGTGGGCAATTTTTAGCTTTAGTTTTACTTTGTAGCTTTTTCCTGTCTTTTCTCGAGCTGCATCATGATAGCAGCGAGGCCAATTAACAGTGCTCCGCCAGCAAGCCATGTGTTGAGGTCTGCTTTAAAACCATCGTCAGAATTCTGGTTGCTTTTAAGGTCAGCAACTGAGGCTTGTAGAGCTTCAAGTTCAGTTTTTTCCGTAACTTCTACAACTGGCGCCTCGGCTTCTTCGGAACTACCGTCCCAAGCTACAACAGATCCGTCGCTATAGGTCTGATATGCCTTCCAAGTGATCTTTGCGGGAGAGCCTTCGTAGTTTGTGGCGATGTTAAACACCATAAATTCACCGTCGCTAATCTTGCCACCCGTCCAAACAATTTCGCTAATTCGCTCCGTTGCTTCTTCGTCTTGGTGTCCGCCCGCTTCGGCTTTCTCTTCGGCTTCGTTATGTTCGACCTTCACCTTTTTTTCTGTATGGCTCCATCCTGCAGCTGGCATAATACCGGTCACCTCAATACCATCTGGTACAACCAGTCGTACTTTAGTGGTTGGGATTGCTTTCTCATTAGGGATGCGTACTCCGTACACTTGCCTTCCGACCACTGTTGTTGATGGTTCTATGCGTACGTGAGCGAATGCCGGAGTGGTTATTAGTAGGTTGAGCGCCAATACTGCAAAAGCAGATAGCTGTTTTTTCATAGGTTTATTCTCCTCGTTAGTAGTTACATCAGTACTGAGATGAGTATCGGTGGTCCGCGCGCAAAATAGCTGCTCGCAAAACCGCGCGCGTTAACTCGAGGATTAATACGAATTTGGTGTTCTTCTGAAGCTACAGGCCGCTGCCTTAACTGAGCCAACAACAGCCCCACCACTTGTGAGCCGCGCAAGATCGCACTCGCGGCGAAAGCTGTAACGAATTGGAGGACTATACCTAACGAGAATAAGCTGGTCGTGAAAAATGATAGTGCGTCTTGCATGCCAGACGATGCTGCTCGCTCACCTACTTCCGCAAAAATGAATACTATACTTTGCAATAAAAACAGATTTGATTGTGTTCGCCAAAAATTATACGCCTGAGGCTGTGTCTGACCGTGAGCCGACTGACGATAGCTTGATTTGACCACATACCACAACACAGTGGCGCATACTAAAAGGCTCAACAGTACGTATGACGAAAAGTACCCATGGCCAGTGCTTGACAGAACATCATGACGATGTTCATGTGCAGGATATACAAGGCGATATAACAAGCTGTGCCCAGCGCCAACAGCAAACAATGAAATTGGGGCAACTCGTAGAAACTGCTGGCGGACGAGTTTTGAGGAGGTCATGACTGCTTGCTCGGTAGCGGCGCAAGCGCCAGAATGATGATTGCTGCAGCAGCTAAAATTATCACGATTGGCAAGTACTGTTTGAGAGGCTGCGCCGTTAAGGGGGGCTGCGTGTTGTTCGAGCTACCGTCTGCGGCAACCCTGTAAACAAACGCAACATCAAAGGGCTGAAATGGCTTTGCGCCAACCGATGCGCCCTGGATCCGCAACTCATACGTTCCGCCGGATGGGAAAGTGTGGCCAACCACTGCCTGTCCGGTTGTGTCTGGCGTGAACGATTTTTCGGCAGCTTCGGAAGCCCCGCCAGTTATGGTCAGTGTGCAAATGCAGTTTGACGCTTGTTGGGCGAACTGACCGGATCTATCTTTGATACTAACATGAATTTGGGCAGGCCGGTTGGATACAGGCTCGTCCTCTGGGCTGATGTGTACAGTTATACCAATGTCGCCGTCAACTTTAAGCGTGTGCGCAAACACCCCACCTGCAGGCAGTAGACTAAACGCTATAACAAGCAATGTAAGTTTTGCGATGTACTTCATATAACCTCAACCACATACTGCACAACCTGAAGTCTGCCTTTGTCTTGGAACTGTAGATACATCTTGTATTTACCAGGCCGCGGCAGCGTCGCCTCAAAGCCAAGCTGGCCTTGTTCTTGTTTCGTAGTAGCTGGGGTAGGATGAACATGCACGTATGAGCGCTTGTCTTCATGTATGACAGCCAGGTGGCCATACTGACCAAGGTAAGTTTCGAGGCTAGTCACTGGGCTGCCCGAGCTGTCTTTGATGTCAAAAGTGACTGGCGTGACCTCGCTGGCTTTGATTTGGTCAGGTGCGTGTAGTTCTATCTGATACCCGTCCTTTTCGGCCAGTCTGCTGGAAACTTCGATAGGTTGGCTGGCTTGCTTGGCTGGATAATCGCTCGTAATCTCGGCCATAGCCAAAGCCTCTGCACCCTGCTGGGGCGAAAAATCGGCGTATGCATAGTAGCGGCCGCCGTTCTCGGGAGTAAAGGCCACCGTAAAGCCACCATTGCCATCATGTTCGGGGTGCAGATGATAGAATTCTTTCATGTCATCAGAGATAACAATAAGGTGTAAGATCTTATCGTAACTCTCGTAGAACTGGGTTTGTCGTTGATTTGTGTTCGTATCTGTAATGGTTACGTAGAGCTGGGTTGCTTCGCCGGGAAGAAAATTATTGGGTGTGTGTGTAATGCTTAGTTCATAATTTTGTAGATACGCCGTGTGACCTGCATGCGGATTAGGCGGGTCGCTAAAGGCGTACAAGCCGTAGTAGCTAATACCCATGCCGAACAGTAAGATTGTTATCAATCCAAGATGTGATAGTCCGTATGCTCGTGGTGCAAGCTTCTTTTGATTGGCGGTTAGCTTGATGTGAATGGCGGCTGCTTCAAGTAGCAAAATTGTAAGTGAAACAGTCATGACCACCAATGGAATTGCCCGGTTTGCCTCCAAAAAGTGTGAGCCGATCAAAAATGCATGCACAACAACTAGGATAGCAGCCAGGTGTACGAATCGATGCAGCTTTTTCCAGCGTCTAAAGGTCATTATGGCAATGATTTTGTCTACCGAGGTCGCTGCCATGGCGAGCAAAATAATGAATGCGAGCGAGCTACATAGGAGTGCTAGCTGATGTTTTGGCGACAAGAAAGCGGCTGCGCCTATATTGCCGTCAAGATTGGAAGTGAATGCACAAGCCGCGTGTAAGGTTGCCAAGTAAAAGGTTGATAGTCCAACGCCGCGTGAAGCTCTAAACAGGAATTTGTTGATGGTGGCATTCGGAAACAGCGCTGCCATGAGCCCAATGCTTAATACGGTAAACACTCCTCCAAGTGCGCTCAGGCCATAGCCTCTGGCCAAAAAGGAAAGCGCTGCATCGGTTTGATCAAAACCATACGCAGCCTTAACGTATAGAAGTACCGACCAAATGACGGCACCGCTAAAGATGAGCCGTCGACTGTATGGAGTGAGCGTATCAACAAGTTTTGCGAGTTGTTCGTTAGGGTGTTTATTGCGTGACTTAAATACAAACGATAATTTAAGGATGGCAAGCGCAAGTAGTCCGGCTGCGCAGACAACGCCAAAAAATAATTGATTATAGCTTTCGCTTAACGACATCTTGCATAAATCATAACCGATTAGTTGCTCAGAGTAAAAGCTCTGTATCGGTCACTGTGCAATGCTTAATCAACATCAACTTCGTCGTGCTTGATTTCTTCAGCCTGATATTCGGCGACTTCGCGCATGTCGGGCTCTTCGTTACGCACACGGATAACGTAATGGTCGTAGGCGTAATGCACCAGATAGATCGCTAGGCCGGCCGACACACCAATTACTAAGTCGGTCATAACGGTCAGGATTAATGTCGTAAACAAAACGATATTTACGATTGGCGCGTTCAGCTTTAGGCTGTGCATTACTTCTTTATATTCACTGATTCGAACGGCCGTAACGAGCAGCACGGCGGCGAGCGCAGTGAGCGGAATTGAAGACGCGACTGGTGCGAGCGCCACAAAGAACAAGATTACTACCAGCGAGTGAATCATGACGGCAACACGCGTTTTGGCGTCGGCTTTAATGAGTGTTCCCGTCCGGGCAATCACTGCTGTTGTTGGAATGCCGCCCGCCAGGGGCGAAATGATATTGGCAAGACCCTGGGCCACGAGCTCGCGGTTAGGGCGATGCTTGGTTTTAGTCATTTTATCGGCCACCATGGCGCAGAGCAAACTTTCGACGGCGATCAGCGCAGCTATCTTAAATGCAGGCAAAACAAACGATCCATCGATCCAATCAAACGACGTGAATGGTGTCAGGCTAAAGTTTGGCAGACCCTGCTTGACGGCGCCGTAAGCTGATCCAACCGTAGCAATGTCGCTCAATCCACTCACAAACTTAACGAGCAGTGTCGCAACGGCCACCGCTGGCAATGTTGGCGGGATTTTTTTGAGCGACTTTATGCGGTGCAGCTGGGTGATGATGAGCAGTGTGAGCACGCCGATCAAGATAGTTGGCAGATGCGCCGTATCGAGGCGGTTCAGCGTTTCAAGCGTTTTTTCGTGAAAATGTGGATGCGATTCGATGTGCTTAAGCCCAAAGAACGAGTTGAGCTGGCCAAAGAAGATGACGATGGCTACACCAGCGGTAAAGCCAAGCACCACAGACTCAGGAATTTTAGTAAGTAGCTTCCCTACTTTTGCTAAGCCAAAGATAATAAGCATGATGCCAGCCAGAATACCGATGTATGGTAAGTTCTCGAGGCCATTCTCGGCAATGATACTTACAAGAATAGGCACAATAGCCGCAGCGGGACCAGAGACACTGTATGGCGAACCTGAAAACACCGCAGCAAAAAAGGCGGCGATACCGGCGGTGTACAGGCCGACAATTGGCGGTACGCCTGTGGCTATGGCAAGCGCCAGCGACAGTGGCAGCGCCACAATACCAACCGTTATACCGGCAGCTACATCCTGCATAAATTTGGCTTGATTGTAGCCTTTTAGGTCAAAAAAGAACTTTTGTAAGAGTTGCATGTGCGTCCTCGCTCTCGCGCTTTAAAAACATCTTTTTAACTCTTTCACAGGCGAAAGTACGTGCTACGAAGCCTACATACGAATGTAGCTGCAGGTGCGATGCCGAGCAAAGAAAGAGGCTGGCGTATAACGCCAGGATCAGTACGTGCTAGATTGTAGCACATCCGCAATAATTTTCCATGATATGGCAGCGCAAAATGCGTATTTGACTTCCATCCAAATTTGTTACAATCTTTGTATGTGTTTTGGAGTCGCCTTCAAGATAGCAATTTAATATAGAGCAGGCTTGTAGGTTTTTGGCTCCGTATTTCAGAAACTGGCCGAACGGTAGACCTAGGATATAGTGAAAGGACATACCCATGTCGGGGAGAAGACTCTTGGTTGTCGTTGGAAACATTTCCGATGATGCACTCGATCGGTTGCGTATGGAGAACAGGGATCTCCGGCGCCTGACGGTTTTCAGAATCGATAGTGATGAGCTCCCCGTTCGGGAAGATGGGCGTTATGTCCTAAGCTCAGTGCGCATCGCGGACTTCAGGGAGCAGCATGCAATCGATGCGGGCGAGGTGCATGCGGTAGTGTGCACAGAGCTGGACTGGTACAAGCCAGATCGGCCAGAACTGAACCTCGAGGAAGCACACGCTTTTCATAATGGCCACGCGGACGAGTGGCCAAATCTGCCGTCGGTTCATGTGCTCAGCGATGATGGGACTTACGAACTCGAGTAGCTTGAATCCAGCCGCCTCACTCGGCATGCTGGCGCCACCTCACTGTGTGGGGTTGGCGCCAGCATGTGCCGAATACTACACTTTGATCAAAGCCTGCTCTAATAATTTCACAGTATGTTCACCCACCTTTCATCGGATGTCCGCTGCCACTTCCATAAGCACAAATTAACGGTTATTGCACGCGCGGCGACAGATTTTGTGTACAATGAAACAAACGAACCATGACCAACCTTACTCAGCTCGATACATCATCACTGCAACAAAGAATCAGCAACCGCTCGGTGGTAGCTTCTTTGTGGAATAAACGCATCGCAGGTGTTGGCAAGTATTTTCGGGGACTGAGTGTCGCAGTGCCCCTAGTACTTGCTCTGCTTGTTGGGTTTGCTGTGTATGAGGCTATAACAACGGCTAAGAGTTTCGAGTCAATGTTAGGCGGAATTATCGCTGGTCTTCTATTTTACTTTTTTGGCATCGCTATTCTTATGGCCTATCTCGCTGACACTTTTATTGATGGTCGCCTAAGCATGTACCTGAGTAGATTGGCGGAACAGAATAAACTGCACTATTTTGTAGGCGATGTAAACGTAGACGAACTCCAACAAGTTGTGTTTGCACCAACGACTGGGGTTATCTTTGAGCGCGGTAGATCAAGATTATATCTTCATGTTTTTGGCGATAAAGACTTTTCGATCTTTGGCTATACCTACATAACTGGTTCGGGTAAAAACAGCCGTACGTACCGATGGGTGGTTAGTTGTCTTCATTTAAGTAAACATTTGCCGCATGTGGTGATCGATGCCAAAGTTAACAATTTTTTAGGATACAGCAACCTGCCAGAGTTGTATTCGGCCGACCAGCTCTTAGTGTCACAATCAAAATTTAGCGAAGAATTTAATGTCTATATTCCTGATGGCGCGGGCGTAGACGCATTGAGCTTTCTTACCCCGGAGTTGATGGAGGTAATTATGCAAGAGTGCAAAAGCGCAGATGTGGAAATTATCGGCGATATGCTCTATGTGTACACTTCGGGCATGGTCAAAGCTAAGAATATCGAGGAGCACGCATCTCGTCTTAAAAATCTGCACGTTGAGCTTGAGGACAACATTGCAAGTTTTGGCGCGAGCGTCCCCAGAACCTCTCCATTGGCTACTCAATATGCCCTTAATCAGCCAGTACTGCGCACCAATTCGACCACGAAACTATTTGCTAGTCTCGGGCTGTGCATAATCTATGTTGTGTTTCAGATGATCGGCGAGTTTCCTCGTTTATCCATTGCTGGCCTTATTATAGGATTTAGTTTTGTCGGGTTTGCGCTCTATAAGCTCAAGCATTAGTTGTGGGTGGGAAATGAGTTATTCCCAACGCCAATCCCGAATCTCAGGCATATCAACGCCATTCTCGGCGATGAAGTTTTTGTGCTCAATCAGCTTCTTTTGCATGAGTTCGTTCAGCGCGTCGGCTTTTGCGTCAGTGAGCCCCACCCGCTTTATCACATCCATTACTAAATCGAAGCGGTCAATGTTGTTGAGTACCGTCATGTCGAATGCCGT